>JAFDAM010000095.1 GCA_019313825.1 Deltaproteobacteria bacterium | reverse complement strand
TCCTGTTTTCAAGAAAAATGAATTGGGTGCTTATGCTCTTCTCTCCCAAACTTGCATTTCTCGACAGGATTACAGGATATACCGGATCTGCATTGACTCCCTTTTTTTGAAATCAAGTAAATCCTGTAATCCTGTCTGAAGTTTTTGTCATTCCTCGTTCCCATGCTCCCGCGTGGGAACGCATATACCGGTTGACAAAACCGCAATCGTCCTATATTATCCCGAAAAGTAGGAAAAAAATGATATAGGGGATGAAAAATGGAATCTATCATAACTAAAAAGGGGCAGGTAGTCGTTCCTGTTTTGCTGAGAAGAAAATACGGGATAACCGCCGGTACGAGAGTGGTCTGGATTGATACCGGCTCTGTCATTAAACTGATCCCCATCCCGGAAGATCCTGTAGCGGCCCTTCGTGGCTGTTCAAAAGGTGAAGACCTTTCCGCAAGTCTGCTGAGGGACAGAGAGGAGGACAGAAAACGTGAACACTGATCTTTTCCTCCCCGATACATCGGCTATCCTCACCATGATGGACAGCGAGGAAGGGGCCGACCTGGTCGAAGATATCCTGCGGACCAGAGAGATCCTCTTGCCTGCACTTGTGCTGTTTGAAGTCTATTATAAGAGCATCCAGTACCGTGGCGTTGAAACGGCTGAATTGCGGTATGCCACCCTGAGAAGCATCCGGGCCACACATGTCTCAGAACTGACCGAACCGGTTCTGCTAAAGGGGGGCGAATTCAAGGCGCAATATCAGATATCCTTGGCAGATTCTATCATCGCAGCCTATGCGTTCGTTCATAATGCAACCCTGGTCCATAAGGACCCCGAATTTGAAGCCCTCACCATGGTCAATCAGGTGAAGCTTCCGTATAAGCTGAAATAGAAGAGGAGAAAGCGCTTTTATTCCCACACTCCTCCCCTCATTCTCGTTCCCACGCTCCAGCGTGGGAACGGTACCGCTTCGATGACCCCAAATTTGACACAGCATTAAAACTCTTGTAATTTTAGCCTGTTCGTTCGATATAATAGAGAGGACAGGGGGAGTGCCTTCTTCGAAGGGTTGGGAGTTTTTATCCCTTGACCTCCATGCCTTGACCATATATTTTCAGCTATCAGACTTGACGAATTCGTAAAAACTATACTTTCACGCAAAGACGCCAAGAACGCCAAGAAAATATCTGTTAATATTAATAACTTAACTTTGCGATCTTTGCGGCTTTGCGTGAGATTTTGACTTTTTGCGAGACTATCAGACTTGGTTTTTGCCTGTTTTTCCGCCGACTTCTTTACCCTGGAGGCCACCATGAAAAAATCAACGGTCGTCATCCTTTCCTTCCTTCTTGCATCTATCCTTTTTGCGACCCACCTCCCTGCCAAAGAGAGGGCCATCAAGGTCAAACTCCGTGAAAGTGAGCGTGTAAATGCGCCCGTTGTGGCGGAGGTGGACCTGTACAGCGACAGCTATGCCCTCGTCATCGGCATCAATAATTATACCAAAGGCTGGCCCAGGCTCTCGGGGGCCGTGCATGACGCCGAGCTGGTAGCTGAGGTTCTCAGGGAAAAGGGGTTTCAGGTGACCTTCAGGAAGGATCTAAACTCAAGAGAGCTGAAACAGGCCTTTAAGGAGTTTTTCATTTTCAAGGGGGAAAACCCCCAGGCACGTTTGTTTGTCCGGTTTGCGGGGCACGGCCACACCCTGGATGGCGAAAGATTTCTCATACCTGCAGATGCTCCCCGATCCGATGCGGGCGCACGGTTTAAATATAAGGCCCTGTCCATGCGGCGTTTTAGAGAGTTCGTGAGATTGGCCAAGGCAAAACATGCCCTGGCGGTTTTTGATTCCTGTTTTTCAGGCACTATTTTTGATACACAGCGCACTGCGCCACCACCTGCAGTGACAAGGGCCACCACGCTCCCGGTCCGTCAGTTTCTATCATCCGGAGACAGCAACCAGAAGGTCTCTGACGACGGCAGATTCCGGAAGCTGTTTATCCGGGCCATACGAGGGGAAGAAAGGGCCGATGCAAACAGGGACAGTTACCTTACCGGGAGTGAATTGGGGCTCTTTCTGACGGACCGGCTGACCAACCTCACGCAATCGAGACAGACTCCCCGCTACGGGAAGCTGCGGGATGAAGACTGGGATCGCGGTGACTTCGTGTTCCGGTTGGCATCCAGTTCCGGTGTGACCATCGAAGAACAGGCCCCAACCCCCGCAAAGGCAGTTCTTAAAGTGACATCCAATGTGAGCGGTTCTTCTGTATTTATCGATGGCGCCAGAAAAGGTACCGCCCCGTTGACCCTCAAAGGGTTAACGCCAGGCCGTCACAGGATCAAGGTGATGAGGGAGGGATACGAACCATACGAAGAGAGGATATGCCTGAGACAGGAGAAGCGCCTCACGGTGAAGGCTATCTTGGGGAGACCCTCCGGCACCATCGAGGTGACAGGCAGGCCCGCAGGCGCAAAGGTTTATTTAGACGGATACTATACAGGGGTGATGCCTGTGGATCCCACTCAGGTCCAGCCTCAGTTAATTAACCCCAAAAACATCGTTTCTATGTGGCATCCATGAAACCCAATAATTTCTTCAGACATGGTGGTCAACATGAAAAGTAATATTAGCCGACCCAAAAAAACTTCATTTTTTTTGGTTTTTTTGACGAGCATATTGTTTCTGACCATATCTCCCACCATTTCATCCGCCGATTCAACTACAGTA
Source organism: Deltaproteobacteria bacterium (assembly GCA_019313825.1). Lineage (GTDB taxonomy): Bacteria > Desulfobacterota > DSM-4660 > Desulfatiglandales > HGW-15 > JAFDAM01. The sequence continues at coordinate 2,301 of JAFDAM010000095.1, read as the reverse complement.
AGGATATATGCGGATATAAAGTGGAATAATACAGATATTTTTCTGAAAGCTGGCCAAGCTTTCAGTATTTCTGCAAACGGTACTGCAAACTATAATAGCTCAAGCGAAGCCAGTGTGTCGCCTGACGGAGATGCACCCGGTGCAACACATGATTTCTTATTACCAGGGGGAAACCGGCATTGTCTTATTGGGAGGATAAGAGGAAAAATATTTGAAATTGGTAGTGCGTATCCCTCTCTGCCTATAATGATTGGACACTCGCCCTATGATAAATTAGTGTAGAAGGAGGGCGAGAGGAGGCATAATAGCATGGAAGCTACGGTGAGGAAAGAGGAGATCATGTCTGATTCTGTGTATGGAGTACAGGGTGATGCCGAGGGGGACCGGAGTGGAGGTGAGCGTAGCGAACCGGAACTGAGGGCCCCCTCGAGCGCGCGTTTTGGTGGATTTGTCACGGTGGAATCTGAATTACCGGATCCTGAAGTTCCGGCGAAAGCGACCAGGAGACGATTTTCAGCTACATACAAGAAAAAGATTCTTGAAGAAGTTGCCGCGTGTAAAGGTGCCCCTGGGGCGATAGGGAGCTTATTGAGGCGTGAAGGGCTGTATTCCTCCCACTTGACCGCATGGAAGAAGCAGAGGGAAAAGGGGGAACTGGACGGTCTGGCCCCGAAGAAGCGAGGGAGGAAGAAGAAGCCTGTGAATCCCCTTGCCCGGAAAGTCAGGGAGTTAGAAAGTGAAACCAGGAGGTTAAGGAAACAGTTGGATAAGGCTGAAACGATCATCTCATTTCAAAAAAAACTCTCAGAGATGTTGGGGATCTCCCTGGATCAGAAGGAAAATCACGAGACATGCTGATAACAGCGACTGAAAATCTTGCTGAGAGTATCGGTGTGGCACCTGCATGTGAAAGTATGGGACTTGCTCGTTCAACCCTGTATTTCCGGCGCAGGGAGGCGAAAGAGCCCAAAGAGGGAGCGGCGCCCAAGCCGAAGCCACCCAGGGCACTCAGTGAGGGGGAGAAGCAGAGAGTGCTTGATAATCTGCACGATGATCGTTTCGTGGATAAGTCTCCTGGAGAAGTCTGGGCTACCCTCCTGGACGAGGGGATCTATCTTTGCTCTGAGCGAACAATGTATCGAATCCTGTCAGAGAATGAGGAAGTGAAAGAAAGGCGCAATCAACTGAAGCATCCTGAGTATGCGAAGCCGGAGTTATTAGCGAAAGGCCCCAATGAAGTATGGAGCTGGGATATAACGAAACTGAAGGGCCCCGTTAAGTGGACCTATTTTTATCTATATGTCATCTTGGATATTTTCAGTAGGTACGCCGTGGGCTGGATGGTTGCTTCAAGGGAAACCGCTTCTCTGGCGCAAAAGCTGATCAGGCAAAGCTGCAAAAAGCAGGCAATAGATCCGGGCCGGTTAACCATTCATGCGGACCGGGGATCTCCAATGATTGCGAAGACTACGGCACAGTTGTCAGTCTGGGGATAAGCAAATCCCACAGCCGGCCTCATGTATCTGACGACAATCCATATTCTGAGAGTCAGTTCAAGACGTTGAAGTATTGTCCCGGGTTTCCGGATCGATTTGGCTCTTTACAGGACGCTGTGGCATTTTGCAGATCCTTTTTTACCTGGTACAACACAGAACATAGGCACAGTGGCATCGGCATGTTGACGCCAGAAGTCGTGCATTACGGGCTTGCGAAAGATGTGGTCGAGTCCAGGAAAAAGGTGCTTGAGGCTGCTTTTGAGGCTCATCCAGAGCGGTTTGTGAGGGGTGTTCCAATGCCCCCTGCTTTACCCCAGGCGGCGTGGATCAATCCTCCTCAAAAGGCATTGGTAGACAGGAAGAAACTACAATAATTTTTTTCCGTGAGTGTCCAAAAGTTATTGACAGGTTCCGTATGCTGGAACAGCCCCTGCTTCGGGGCTTCTTTATCTCGGAATTAATGAATCACAGCACAGAACGGATTATAATGACAATTCAGGTTATTGGACTGCCTACATTAAAATCCGAAGATACGGATCTAATAACCATCCTTATCTAAATGGAGAAATAAAAATACCTAAAGGGTTTGATTGTCTTGCTGTTGATAAGAGAGGGTCTAAAATAGGCCTGAAGAGACTCCGTGTCTATTATAAGATACACGGAGGTTGGGGCCATAAGAATAATAATTATATTGATTTTCATAAGTTTAATGGAGGGTCGTTTCAAGCCTATTTTCATAAGTTGAAGATTATCAAATTTTTAGAACCAAGTTCTACAGATTCAAACTGGTATGAAATTGAAATAA
>JAFDAM010000094.1 GCA_019313825.1 Deltaproteobacteria bacterium | reverse complement strand
GTTCCAGGATATCCAGAAGGCGTTTATGCGTTCTGATCTCAAACTGTTCTCTCGACTTTTTATTCACATGTGGCGATCTTAATACACAGTATTTGTTTATCACAGTAGGAAGAGGAATCGGACCTGCTATTTTTGCGCCAGTCTCTCTTACTGTTTCTACTATCTCCATGGCCGACTGGTCCAAAAGCTTATGATCGTATGCCTTCAATCGAATCCGAATCTTCTGATTTGTTATCATCTTATCTGTCATTTCTCTTCCCTACTCAATTACTTCACTGATCACACCGGCGCCCACCGTGCGTCCGCCTTCACGGATCGCAAAGCGAAGCTCTTTCTCCATCGCTATGGGCATTATCAGACTACCCTCCAAGGCCACATTGTCTCCCGGCATAACCATCTCTACTCCTTCAGGCAACGTCACAACTCCGGTCACATCCGTCGTTCGAAAATAAAACTGCGGCCTGTATCCATTAAAAAACGGCGTGTGTCGTCCACCCTCCTCCTTCGTCAATATGTACGCCTCAGCCTTGAACTTCGTGTGCGGCATTATCGAACCAGGAGCCGCAACAACCTGACCGCGCTCCACTTCATCCCGCTTCGTACCCCTCAACAATACTCCTATGTTGTCTCCGGCCTGACCCTGATCAAGGACCTTCCGAAACATCTCAACACCCGTACATACCGTCTTCATCGTCTCTTTTATGCCTACTATCTCAACATCCTCGCCAACATTGATCATACCCCGCTCAACTCGACCGGTCACTACCGTTCCTCGTCCGGATATCGTAAATACATCCTCTATCGGCATCAGAAAAGGCTTATCCGTATCCCTGACCGGCTCAGGTATCGACTTATCAACAGCATCCATCAGCTCAAATATCGGCTTTGCCTCTTCACTTTCAGCATCATCACTCTCCAACGCCTTCAACGCGCTGCCGCGTACTATCGGAATATCATCACCAGGAAATTCATACTTGGTCAATAACTCCCTCAACTCCAGCTCAACTAACTCTATCAGCTCCTCATCATCAACCATGTCACACTTGTTTAAAAATACCACAATGCTCGGTACTCCTACCTGACGAGCCAATAAAATATGCTCACGCGTCTGCGGCATAGGACCGTCATCCGCGCCAACCACCAGAATCGCACCGTCCATCTGAGCAGCTCCGGTTATCATATTCTTAATATAGTCCGCATGACCAGGACAGTCCACATGCGCATAATGCCTGTTCTCCGTCTCATACTCCACATGCGCCGTCGCTATCGTTATTCCACGAGCCTTCTCCTCAGGGGCCTTGTCTATCGAATCAAACGGCACAAACTCCGCAAAACCCTTCGCCGCCAGATGTTTCGTAATTGCCGCCGTCAACGTCGTCTTACCATGATCAATATGGCCTATCGTCCCTACGTTTACGTGAGGCTTGGTCCTCTCAAATTTCTTCTTAGACATCTTTAACCCCCTTTTGGCACATCAAAATAAATAACGGTTATTTTTGCATTAATAGAATTAAAATTAATTGTTTAGGCATTAATAATTTACAATGAATTACCAGCGATAATGGGCAAATGCCTTATTCGCCTCAGCCATCCTGTGGGTGTCTTCCTTTTTCTTGATGGCAGAACCCCTTCCATTGGCCGCATCCCTTAACTCTCCTGATAGCTTTGCGGCCATGCTCTTCTCACCTCTCGCCCTGGCAAATGAGATTATCCATCTTATGCCGAGTGCCTGACTTCTGCTTGCCCGTACCTCCGTAGGAATCTGATATGTTGATCCTCCGACACGTCTTGATTTTACTTCCACAAAAGGTTTGACGTTATTAACAGCCTTTTGAAAAACTGCCAAGGGGTCTTCCTTGGTTTTTTCCTTGATAATGTCGAACGATTCATAAAGTATTGACTGGGCCAGGCTTTTTTTGCCCTTTACCATCATACAATTAATAAACCTGGCAAGAAGTCGACTCTTGTACTTATGGTCTAACAAAATTTCTCTCTTTACAACCAATCTTTTCCTGGGCATCAAAACACCTCTAAATAATTTTTGGCTTCTTGGCCCCATATTTGGAGCGACCCTGGCGTCGATCATCCACACCCGAGGTATCCATGGTACCTCTCAAGATATGATATCTTACCCCTGGCAGATCTTTCACACGCCCACCCCGAATTAAAACGACTGAATGCTCTTGCAGATTATGGCCTACTCCAGGGATATAAGAGGTCACCTCAATACCGTTTGTTAATCTGACCCTGGCCACCTTTCTTAAAGCAGAGTTGGGTTTTTTAGGAGTAGAGGTATAGACCCTTACACATACCCCTCTCTTTTGAGGGCAACCTTGCAGCGCAGGTGTCTTGACCTTTTTCCTGGATTTTTTACGTCCATTTTTGATTAATTGGTTAATTGTAGGCATATAATTCCCCTCACCGGCCATTATTAATATCTAAAATTTGCTGAGCATTTCGATAAAAAATTCTGAAATCAAAAAAACTCTTTTTATATTTTTATTACCCGTATTTGTCAAGCTTTTTTCATACATTTTCCATAAAAACTACTGGATGCCGACAATCTCCGCGTCCCTGTACTCCTTGAGACCGGTACCAGCCGGCACCAGGCGACCCATAATAACATTCTCCTTTAATCCCTTCAGGTTATCCACCTTCCCTGCCACGCTTGCATCTGATAAGACCTTGGTAGTTTCCTGGAACGAGGCGGCTGAAATAAAACTCTCGGTGCTCAGTGAGGCCTTGGTAATTCCAAGTAGGAGAGGCTCTGCATTTGCCGGTTTCTTTCCTTGCTCCATAAGCCGCTGATTCTCCTCTTCAAAACGACACTTCTCTACATGCTCATCTAACAGAAAATTAGAATCCCCCACATCCTTGACAGTGACTTGTCTCAACATCTGCCTTACTATTACCTCAATGTGCTTATCATTGATATTGACACCCTGAAGCCTGTAGACCTCCTGGACCTCATTTACCAGGTACTTGGACAACTCCTTTGCCCCCTTGATTTTCAAGATATCATGGGGATTGGCCGATCCATCCATCAGAGGCTCTCCTGCACGTATATAATCACCTTCCAGAACACTCACATGCTTACCCTTTGTAATATAATAATCTACAGGGTCCCCTATCTCAGGAGTGATCACTACCCTCCTTCTGCCCTTGCTGTACTGACCGAAGGACACTATCCCGTCTATCTCGCTGAGGATAGCGTTCTCTTTTGGTTTCCTCACTTCGAACAGTTCCGCTACCCTTGGCAGACCACCGGTAATGTCCTTGGTCTTTGTTGTTTCTCTCGGGATCTTTGAAAGAACTGTCCCCGCGCCAACCTGGTCCCCCTCATTTACCATAATAATGGCGCCAATAGGCAGATGATAGCGGGCCTTTCCCTTTGTTGTCCCAGGAAGAGAGGCGGTCTTATTCTTGGTGTCTTTAATAGATATTCGAGGCCTGGCATCCACCTGGCGTGTCTCAACAATGACCCGGCTGATCTTTCCGGTGACCTTGTCCCGCCTTTCTTGCATTGTTGTCCCATCTAAGATATCTCCAAATTTAACCGTGCCCTTAACTTCGGTAAGTATCGGAATGGTAAAGGGATCCCATTCAGCCAAAACCTGATTGGGTTTAATGCTCTGGCCGTCTTTGACCTTTAAGATAGCGCCGTAAATGATGGGATATCGTTCAATCTCCCTGCCCCCCTTACCCAGGATGGCTATCTCCCCATTCCGGTTCATGGCCACATAATGTCCTTCAACATTTTTTACTGTCTTAAGATTCTGGAAACCCACTTTACCCTTGTTTCTGGACTGGACAGTAGTCTGCTCCACCTTTTTACTTGCGGTTCCACCGATATGAAAGGTCCTCATGGTTAACTGGGTGCCTGGTTCACCGATTGACTGAGCGGCTATAATACCGATGGCCTCTCCAATATTTACCTCATGACCATGGGCAAGGTCTCGGCCGTAACATTTCTTACATATGCCCCTTTTGGTCTGGCATGTTAAGACCGATCTTATCTTTACCTTTTCCAGGCCGGCATTCTCTATCTTCTGGACCTTTTCCTCATCTATTATTTCATTGGCCGGAACCAAGAGATCTCCGGTGATCGGATCATACACATTCTGTAAAACCACTCTTCCAAGGACTCTATCTCCTACCCTCTGAATGATCTCTCCCCCTTCCATGAGGGAGCTCACCCAGATTCCATCAACAGAACCGCACTCCTCTTCAGTAATCACGGCATCCTGGGAGACGTCAACAAGTCTTCGAGTCAGATATCCTGAATTGGCCGTTTTGAGGGCCGTATCAGCCAAGCCTTTTCTGGCTCCATGAGTCGATATGAAGTACTGTAAAACAGTGAGGCCTTCCCTGAAATTTGACGTAATAGGAGTCTCAATAATCTCTCCCGAGGGTTTGGCCATCAGGCCTCTCATCCCTGCCAATTGCCGCATCTGATCCTTGCTTCCCCGTGAACCGGAATCAGACATCATATATATAGAATTAAAACTATCTACCTTTGCCTTTTGGCCCTCAGGCCCCTCTATCTCCTCGACCCCCATCTCATTCATCATCTCGGATGCGATCTTTTCAGTAGATTGTGTCCAGATATCAACTGCCTTGTTGTATTTTTCCCCGTCTGTTATCAATCCACTTTTATATTGGTCATCAATCTTTTTTATTTCCTGCTCCGCCTTTTGAATGATCCTGTCCTTATCTGTTGGAATGGTCATATCATTGATGGATATGGAAATGCCTGACATGGTCGCGTACTTATAGCCCATATCTTTCAGCCTGTCTGAAAGGATAACCGTGGCCTTAATCCCCTCCCTCCGGTAGCACTCATTAATGAGCTTACGTAGCTCCGTCTTATTCATCACTTTATTGATAAGGGAGAAAGGAAGATTTTCAGGAAGGATCTCATAGAGCAGAACTCGACCGGTAGTTGTATCCACGATCTTGTCATCCATCCTTACTTTAATGGATGTATGCAGATCCAGTTCTCCCGCATCATAAGCCATTCTGACCTCTCCCGGGTTAGAAAAGGCCATCCCATCACCTTTACTGAAAAGCCTATCTCTGGTCATGTAATAGATACCCAATACAATATCCTGGCTGGGCACGATGATGGGATCCCCGCTGGCAGGAGAGAGGATATTGTTTGTGGACATCATTAAGACCCGTGCTTCAATCTGGGCCTCGATGGACAGGGGTACATGGACGGCCATCTGGTCGCCGTCAAAATCAGCATTAAACGCGGTACACACCAGGGGATGGAGCTGGATCGCCTTACCCTCTATTAAAATGGGCTCAAACGCCTGCAT
>JAFDAM010000093.1 GCA_019313825.1 Deltaproteobacteria bacterium | reverse complement strand
AAGTTGGAGTGATTTTGACCCGCAAGCATATTATCCATATGGTGAGGATCAAAATCATGAAACGAGCTTTAAAGATAAGGCGCTTCAAGCCGCAGTAGATAGTTGGTGCAAAATGCAGGTATTATGTCACTATTTATTCATACATTTATTTGCGAGATGATCCTATATACACAATGTCTAATCAATTGCCAAGCCTGTTTTGAGACACAATGATAGGGTGTATTATGAAATCTCAGGGATTGGAAAGTAGACAAGCCTGGATTAATAGGGGCTAAATAAGGATAGTGATCTATAAAATGCCTCCCAAGATGCCGTTTTTTTCCAGTGCTCATCTTGTCGATTTTTTTCTTTTAAAGATACACGGCAGAAAAGATGCACGCGCATTCGAGAAGCATTTATAGATATGAACTCTATGCTGTATGTTTTTATTAGCAGCAAAATCTATGCCAAAACTTACAGACTAAAACATCTCATGATATTCCAGGCAATTAGCTCAATAGCACCCAAAAAAAGAGATCAAAACACATTGGAAAAGTGACGATATTGTCAAAAAAATTGGCGCCTCCACACACTGGTTTTAGAACAGCTATCTACTTGATGCTATTAGAGATCTACGTAAATGGAGGAAAATAACACTGAACATGGGAGGTGAAGCTGACGGACTTTTGACGTATAAAAAAGTGGCTATGGAATCATAAAAGGAAAAGGATGCAGTATTATATTTTAACTTGAAATAGATACGATAATCTTATAATCACAATGGATAGAAAAGGAAGGTAACAAATTTATGAAGATTGCTATTAGCGGTAAAGGCGGAGTGGGCAAAACCACATTTGCCTCCTTTTTAATCAGGGCGCTGGCCGATCAAGGTAAAAAGGTGTTGGCAATAGACGCTGATCCTGACGCAAACCTTGCTCAGGCCCTTGGAGTCAAGCAAGATGCCGAGATCGTGCCGATTTCTGAGATGAAGGAGATAATAGAGGAGAGAACAGAGAGCAAGATTGGCAGTATGGGCTCTTTTTTCAAGCTGAATCCCAAGGTAGACGATCTGCCCGAAAAGCTGTCCATTAAGATCAACGGCATAAAACTTATGGTGCTGGGTGGGGTAAAGACAGGGGGCGGTGGTTGCATATGCCCTGAAAGCACTCTTTTAAAGGCCCTGGTTAGCCATATCGTGCTGGCACGGGACGAGGCAGTCATTCTTGATATGGAGGCCGGCCTGGAACATCTGGGCCGGGGCACTGCCATGGCAGTGGACAGGTTGATTGTGATTGTCGAGCCCGGGAGACGGAGTATCGAAACGGCCTATCATATCCTTAAACTGGCAGGAGATATCGGCATTAAAAAATTGAGTTTTGTAGGCAATAAGATTCGATCGGAAAAGGATAAAGAGTTTTTCATGGAGAATATGCCCGATCTTCAATTCCTGGGATTCATTCCATTCGCAAGTGATATTATTGAGGCGGACCTTGAGGGAAAGCCGCCCTTTGAAAAAGATATACGCGGCCTCATGACTGTTAAAGAGATGATTCATCAGCTTGAATAGCGCTATATGGTAGTGTAAGTAAAGAATCTTCAACATATACAAAGGATGTAGATTTACAAGTTGGAATAGATTAAAAGGAGATATTTTTAATGGGAAAAAGGATTTATAATTTCAACGCCGGTCCGGCGGCACTGCCACTTCCGGTGCTTGAAGAGATCAGAGACAATTTTCTGGACTACAAAGGCTCCGGCATGTCCATTATAGAGGCAAGCCACCGCTCCAAGTGGTTCGACGACGTAATCAACGACGCCGTGGATAGGACAAAGAGGCTTTTGGGCCTGGGCGATAATTTTGATGTGCTGTTCATCCAGGGCGGCGCCAGCCTCCAGTTCTGTATGATACCCATGAATCTCACAATTGAGGATAAGCCGGTCGACTATATCAACACAGGCACATGGTCCACCAAGGCCATCAAAGAGGCCCAAATCCAGGGAAAAGATGTCCGAGTGCTCGCATCTTCCGAGGATAAGGATTTCTATTATATCCCTAAAGATTTTCAGGTGAACGAAGATGCAAGCTATCTACACTTCACTTCCAATAACACCATTAAAGGGACACAGTGGGCGAAATTTCCTGAAAGCGGAGATGTGCCCTTAATCTGCGACATGTCCTCTGATTTTATGAGCCGTCCCTTTGACGCCAATCCTTTTGGGATGATCTACGCCGGGGCACAAAAGAACATAGGCCCTTCCGGTTCGGCCATGGTTTTATTACGCAAGGATATGTTAGACAGGGTCCCGGACAATATCCCTACCATGTTGAAATACTCCACATTTGCGGAGAAAAACTCCATGTTCAACACGCCCTCCTGCTTTGTCATCTATACCACCCAACTTGTCCTGAAGTGGCTTGAGGAGACGATCGGCGGATTGAAAGAGATGGAGCGCATGAACAAGGAGAAGGCGAAGGTCCTCTATGATTTTATAGACAGATCGGATTTCTATCGGGGTACAGCCGCAAACGACAGCCGTTCCCTGATGAACGTTACTTTCCGCCTGCCTGATGAGGACCTGGAAAAGAGATTTGTGGATGAAGCCCTGAAAGAGGGTATGGGCGGCCTTAAAGGACACCGTTCGTTAGGTGGCTGCCGGGCATCCATCTACAATGCCACGGGCATGGAAGCGATCAAGGCCCTGGTTGAATTCATGGCGGAATTCGAAAAAAGAGAGGGATAGCCTTGAAAAGGACAAAGATTGCAGAAATCTTTTCTTCGACAAAGGTCGGCGGCAAAGTCACGGTTATGGGTTGGGTCAGGACAAGGAGAGACTCCAAAGGAGGTTTCTCCTTTATTGAAGTAAACGACGGCTCATGCCTGAGCAACCTCCAGGTCATTACGGACGACAAACTGGCCAACTATAGGGAAGAGGTCCTCAGACTTCAGACCGGCTGTTCTGTCCGTGTCCTTGGCACTCTTACCGCCTCCCGGGGAAAAGGCCAGAAGGTGGAAGTACAGGCACAGGAGATCGAGGTCCTGGGCTGGGCTGACCCGGATATTTATCCCTTGCAGAAGAAGAGGCACTCTTTTGAATTCCTGCGAACAATCGCCCACCTCAGGCCCAGGACCAACACATTGAGTGCGGTGGCAAGGGTCAGGAATGCCATGAGCCAGGCCATTCACACATTTTTTCAGGAGAGGGGCTTTCTCTATGTCCACACCCCTATTATTACAGGGAGCGACTGCGAGGGAGCCGGCGAGATGTTCCAGGTTACATCCCTGGACCTCGATAATATCCCCATAAAAGACGGTCATGTAGATTTTGAGAAGGACTTCTTTAGCAGCCCTTCCCATCTGACTGTGAGCGGGCAGTTGGAGGCGGAGATCTATGCCCTTTCCATGGGCGATGTCTATACCTTCGGGCCCACTTTCAGGGCGGAAAACTCAAACACATCTCGGCATCTGGCTGAATTCTGGATGGTAGAGCCGGAGATGGCTTTCTGTGACCTGGAAGGAAATATCGAACTGGCAGTGGAGTTTCTGAAACACATCTTTGCCTATGTCCTGGAAAACTGCAAGGAGGATATGGGACTTTTTAACCGCTTTATAGACACCTCTGTCATTGAGACCCTGGAAAGAATCATATCACAGGATTTCGAGACTCTGACCTACACGGACGGGATCGAGATCCTATCCAAGTCCAGGGAGAAGTTTGAGTTTCCCGTAGAATGGGGCAGCGACCTGCAATCGGAACACGAGAGATATCTCTGCGAAAAGGTATTCAACAAACCCATAGTCATGACAGACTACCCCAAGGAGATAAAGTCTTTTTACATGAAGGTCAATGAGGATGAAAAGACGGTCCGCGCCATGGATGTCCTCGTGCCCAAGATAGGCGAGATCATCGGAGGCAGCCAGCGTGAAGATGATTACAATACCCTGCTTCAAAGGATCAAGGAGATGGGCCTCAATCCTGACGACTACTGGTGGTACCTGGAGCTTAGAAAATTCGGTTCCGCGCCCCATGCCGGTTTTGGACTCGGTTTTGAGCGTCTGATCCAGTTCGTCACCGGCATGAGCAATATCCGCGATGTGATCCCGTTTCCCAGGACTCCGGGGAACGCGAGTTTTTAAAACCCGTTCCTAGGGTTACGCTCCTTTAGGACCGAGATCAATCAGCACCCATTATCATTTTTACCCAAAATCGATTTCACCACTGAGCTGATAGGATTTCTACTTGGGGAAGAGATTGATACTGCCCCTAAATGCTTGCAATAAAGCAATGTTGGTTTATCAAGGACAACCTGAATATTCAAATAAATATGCGCCATTGTAAATTCAGGCGCTTATATAAGATAAAACAGATTTTCTTGGGCCATCCTGCAAATGAGATAAGTCAAATCCTATTCTGCACTACCTTTTTTATTTATAATGCACATTATTTTGTGCTTTCAGGACATTTTATTGTGTATTTTTCCATTTTATTGCTAACCAATACTCCATTCTTTTATAGATTATCTGTCAAATATTTTACATCCATATCTTTTTAAATGCCCGTAAAATAAGGCTTTCGAGCTCTCTATCTACATTAGCATTATCATAGCATCCCCCCTCATGCCGGATTTGGCATGGTTCTTGGATAGGTTGAGAGGGTATAAAGAGCATGATAAGGAATGATATCGCTATAAAGAATACAATTTATCCCATAAAAGAGTACAATTATTATCTTTCCAAACCCTGATTTGCCTGTGTGGGGATCAAACAGGCTGTATCGAGTGGGTTTTGGATATATTAAAACTGAATCGTTCAAAAAAAGCTTGGGAATAGACGATTTTCACCATGGTTTAACTGTATCTCAATACAGAGAACAGGGAGTAAATCATGAAGAAGTCCATTTTAATGGCATTGGCTTTTTTGTTCGGGATATTCGTCAGCGCATCTTTTGCGGTTGATGTAAACATGTTCGGCCCAAAGCAGTACGTGCGGACAAAAGGAGCGCCTAATGTCTATACCGACACATTTTCCGCGCTTCCGAAAGAAGGCAGGCTTGGTATTAAAAACGGAGAGGAGGATGGAAAGCACAGAG
>JAFDAM010000002.1 GCA_019313825.1 Deltaproteobacteria bacterium | reverse complement strand
AAATAGGTTCAGTCTGTTTTATATAACCTCTCTAATGATTGCTATATTTGGATCTATGAATTAGGTAATAATGCCTTCATCGTCTCAAAAAGAAATTCCTATCAATTCAGGCGTGATTGCCCGTACTGTAAAGGACCAGATATCCAAAATTCCTCCATGGATGTATATTTTTGTTTTGAGTGTGCTTATCTATTGCGCACAACCCATAACAGTAGCTTCAGACCTTAAAGTCTATACTTGTAACGCTCTAAACATCTATTTAGGAAAAGGATATGTAGATATTGATGGGTCCCCTGTTTTTTTTCGAGCGCCACTATTTTCCATGATGATAGCCATGTCCTACTGGCTGAGGGATATCTCATATGAAAGTGCTTTCTGGGTTATTAGAATCTTCTGCATAATGAATCCGATCCTGCTTTACGCAATCGGTAAAAAGTTTTTTAACAAAAGAGTTGGGATTTCGACAAGCCTGCTTGTTCTCACTTCATATACCATTTATTCAATATCATTCTGGCATTTGGATGCTATTTGGCCTTTCTTTGTGCTACTATCAACCCTTCTATTTTATGTTGGTTTTGAAAAAAATAGTATTAAATATTTTTTATTCGCCGGTCTCAGTCTTGCCCTTGGATATCTTGTAAAAAATGTGACCATTCTATTTTTTCCAATGCCATTAATAATAACAATACTTGTAAAAAGCTATAGGAACAAGTCCTTTATAGCCAAGATATTCTTTAGTTATTTAGTGATCTTCATAATTATTCTACCTTGGTGGATTTATTTATTATCACATGGATATTCTCTCGGTTTTAGCTTAATCCTTGGCAAAGCGGGCAGCGGTGTATTAAATTCAATACCTACTACGACTTTGTTAAGTGAGCAACAATTCCTCTTTTATCAGTTAAAGGCCTGGTTCTTAGGTATATGGCATTACTACCATGGCTCCAAATTTGCCATGGATAAGTTATTTGTCTTGGCGCCACTTTTTATTATTGCGTGGATTTATATCTTTTTTAATGTCATTCGTGGAAAGAAGCATTCTAAGATTTTAATTCTTCTTATCTTTCTTTCTTTTCCAATAATCTATATTCAATCTAAACGTGATTTGCGTATGGGACAAACTTTAATAGTTTATCTACTTTCGTACATAGCGTTATTAGTTTTTATAGAATCAACAGTGGAGTATCTAATACGCAAAAGAGAAAAGTTTAATAAAGCGAATTCGATGATCTATGCGGTAATAATATCAACCTTTATCGTAGGACAAGTAGTTTTCCAATATTTCAACGAACCTAATTTTAAAATAATTTATAGAAATAATTATATATTTAATAAATTAATGCCTAATAAGGTTGCCTATAATAGGAATAATGTAAAAATATCTGATGATAAAATGTTTTTAAATTATATTGAGAAAATATCAACACCACCCAACAAACTTTATATGGCTATCACCAATAGGAGTTTAGCCAAAGAAACATATTTTAACCTTAAAGGGGTAAACTATATATATTATCTTGAGGGTCAGATGCGAGAACGCCGCAAGGGCAAAAATAAGGACTTATCTTATCTAAAGGAAAGACCGCTATATCTATTAATCAACCGAAGTCTGGGTTTAAGACGTCATTCATTAAAAACAGTATATAAATCCCAGATTGATAAAGTAATAAAAGAGGAAGGTATCACGCACATTCTTGTTGAGTCCTTTAACGAGGAAAGTAAAGGCAATAGAGGGCTGGATAGATTTTTTTCAGCTTCGAAAAGCTTTGTAAAACAGCCTGTCTCATTTGATGAAGTTAATGTTTATAAAGTCGTTTCAGATGTAAAATCAGAATACAAATTAGAACCGATTATAGATATTGAAACACTCAAGAAGCTTACGAAAATATGTTTAGAAAAAAGTAATAAAGATTTAATGTTTTTAAATAAAGTATTTAAGACAGTGTTTCCCCTTTATGAATGTAACTCTTTAGAGTCAAATTATTCTAATGAAGAGATACAGTATAAAGTAGCGTTATTAAATAGAGAGGGTAAGGAATTCTTTAATAATGGTTCATATGAGCGAGCCGTGGATTTATTTAAACGGTCCATTTGCATTGATTCTAAACAATTTGAAATCTATAGAAACCTCTTTTTCACAATCGCTGTATTGGAACGAAAGAAAGCAATTTCTTTGAATATTGAAAATCCTATAGTGTATTATCATTACGCCCTCTTTTTGCAGGCTCATGGCTTAATCGATCCGGCAATAGAAAATGTCCGGAAAGCCATTGCGATTGATCGTAATTATGCGAAGGCTTTTGTAATTTTAGGAATACTTTATGCTAGCCAGAACAGGTATTATAAAGCGATTGATGCCTTTCAGGATGCATTGAATTTATATAAAACATTTAGTGGCCCCATGAAAGAGGTAAAAGTCCGAATTTGCTATCAGTCAATTGGTGATTCCTATATTCATCTTGGATATCCCAAAAAGGCTAGTTCGTATTACGAAAAAGCCCTTAATATTATGCCTGATCCAATAACCTATTACAAAGTCAGTGGTTTATTTCTAAAGCAAAATGATTTCAGATCGGCAATAAGCTATCTTCAAAAAGCAATTCGACTAAGCCCCGAATTCGGGGAAGCGTATTATTCATTAAGTCATTGCTACTTATTGATTGGGGATATGAAAAATGCTTTAAAACATTTTAAGAAGATGAAAAAATTAGACAAAAAACTGGCAAATAAGTTCATTAAAGAGACAGGTCTGAAAATATGAATCAACTTTACCAAAATGAATCCTATCTAAACAGATGAATGACAATAACCCAAGACTTTATAGTAATCACTCAGGCAGAATGATACCTAATTTTCTAATTGTTGGAGCTGCCAAATCCGGTACTACATCATTATATAAATATTTAGGCCAGCATCCTGATATTTTTATGCCTGAGTGGAAGGAGCTTTCCTTTTTCACGGGAGATCCTTTTGGACCGCTTCACAGAGTAAAAAAGGCTGAGTACTATTGGCGTGTATTTGCCAAAGCGAGGAAATATTCCGCAGTTGGAGAGGCATCTACCAGTTATCTCTATGATCAAGATGCCCCACGATTAATAAAAGATGTTTTGGGTCTGATAAAGATTTTTATCGTCCTCAGGAACCCGGTTGACATGAGTTATTCCTTATATAACCACCAGGTTCGCAAAGAAGGAGAGACATCGGTCACTTTTGAGGCTGCCTTAGAAGTGGAAGAGAACAGGCGAAAAGACCCCATGTTTAAGAAGCAGTGCTACGGGTGGCATGCGAACTATGATTACTATCATAGAGGACTTTATTACGAGCAAGTGAAACGCTATCTCGACATTTTTGGAAAAGATAATGTGATGATTTTTTTATTTGAAGAGCTTGTCAGTGATCCAGTGAAAGTTGCCCAAAGAGCATTTCGTCTTATGGGGGTGGATGATTCTTTTATACCTGCAATTAAGGTGCATAATCCTGCCGGTGGGATTCTTAGCATACCGAGATTTTGGAAAGATTACGGTTTGTTTCTAAAAACAATTTCATTTGTATTTTCAAGAAATCTAATAAAAAAGATTCCGCATCTGATGAGGAACATAGATATAAAACCACCAACGCCTATTAACCCTAAAACTGCCCAATACCTGAAGGAAAAATTTTTTGATGATATATGCCGCTTAGAAGATCTGATCGGCAAAGACCTTTCATTATGGAAAAGCGGCAAGTAAAAGGATAATATGATATCCTTTTGACATATTTTTTTTTTTTTTTTTGAGCTGAACGTTAAAATGCCATCTTCAAAAATCAAACTATCCGTAATCGTCCTTTTTTATCATGGAGGTCGCTGGATTGAATCTTTGATGCATTCATTAGAAAACCAGAGCCTTTCAAGGCATTTATATGAAATCATTATCGTTGATAATGGTGGTTCAACGCCCAGTGTAGACAGATATAAAGAACAGAAAAACGTCCAAGTGCTTCATTTCTCCATGAATTATGGGTTTGCAGGTGGAAACAATAAAGCCTTAAATTATGCACAGGGTGACATTATACTATTAATGAATCAAGATATTGTAGTGCATTTTAATTGCCTTGAAGAGATCCTGAATGCCTTTGATAATAATCCGGATGCAGGCGCGATATCTGCAAACATGTCTATGGTTTCGTCTGCAAATGATATTGACCGCTTTTCTTATTCACTAAAAAAAGCAGGTTTTTATACCTTGTCCCCTTTTGGATATGCCTCATATCGTGTCATTAAGACAGAAAGGGATTTCGTGTCGGTGGTCTTTGTTTCGGGAAATGGTCTTGGATTTCGGAAAAAGATAATAAGAGATCTTGATGGCTATCTATTTGATTCAAAATTAGGAAGCTATATGGAAGATTTGGATCTGTCCATTAGATTAAAAGATGCAGGACGAAAAATGTATGTATGGCGTAAGGCTCTGATATTTCATTATCGTGATGATGCTTTTTCGGGAAAGCCAAGTCAGATGCTCCGCAAACTGATTCACATTTCGAGCAATCGTTTGATAGTTTATCTGAATCGGTTGAGCACAATGGATTATTTAAAAAAGCTTCCTTTTTTGCTCCTTGGTATCCCTCTAAAAGTGGCAAGAAAGGATGGGGGGAAAAATTTCAATTTATTCAGATTCATGGTTGCATTTGGATTTACGCCTTTTATTTTTATCTATTCTTGGTTCAAATTTTTTATAACCTGGGGGAATGATATGAATGATGGTGTTTTGAGAACAATTGATGAGCCTTATTTACCGAATGATGATGTCGTAAAACGTTAAATCAATATAAAACTCATCTCCCTGATAAGAGATTATTTATCAATAATCAGCAGGCAACCTAACATTAAAGCGCTATATATAAGAAAGGATATATGGGATTATTTAATATCAGAAGGAAAGGTCTGTTAAAATTAATTGGTCCACTATTATTGCTTCTTTTCATTGTAAAGATCGTTGATCCTCGGGTTGCAATAGAGTTACTCGAGAAGGTAAGGCCGGATATAGTATTGATGAGCATAGGTCTCTTTCCAGTTATTATAGCAATCAGAACTTTCAGATGGTGGATCATATGTCGACATTTGGACATGGGGACTACCTTTAAGCAACTTTTTCAAACTTACTACATTTCCTGGTTCGTTGGTATTCTGCCCCTAAGCGGGGTTTCCGTAATATCAAAAATATTTTATCTAAAGCAAGATGGCAAGTCGGCAGTTACCGCTCTGCTTTCGATATCTTTGGACAAGCTGTTCGATATTGTAGGTCTTATCATTTTCGGCTTTTTGGGTTTCATCTATTTTCCCAAGGACCTTTTCGATAGTAGGTTTCTATTTGCCCTATATGGTGGTCTGATCTTTACTGTTATTATGGTCTTGATTTTTAAAAAAAGGGTCTGGGCGTATTTTAATGGATTTTTAAAAAAATTTTTAAACAAGAAATTCCAACAACTGGGGCGTAATTTGGAGAAAGATTTGTCCGGGTTTTGGTCTAGCTTTACTCTGAGGTCTTTTTTAGTAATCATGGGGCTCTCTATTGCGATAGGACTTTTAAGATCTTTTGTCCTTTATGTTCTTGCTATTGCCTTGGGTATGCATGCGAGCTTCTTTATGTTAATAGGCTGCAGGGCACTTATTGGTGTAGCAAATATTCTTCCTATTACAGTGAATGGTTTGGGAACCAGGGATGCGATCCTATTACTGACACTTCCACTTTCCGGTTTCTCAAGAGAGGCTGCACTGGCACTCGGTTTTCTCGCTTTTTTATGGGCTGTATGTTTTAAATTTTCCGGCATTTTTTTCTGGCTTAAGCATCCACTACCTTCGAGGGAAGTTGCAACTATAAAGGAGAGATTCCATCCCTGATAAAAAGAAGTGTACAGTAAATGTTATTGTTGTTATGACTATTTAAAATGAGTTAGCTCTTTCATTAAAGGAGAATCATGACGTGAGCAAACCCAATCTGTTTATTGTCGGACATCCTAGAACCGGCACTTCTTCACTGCACAATTACTTAAATCAGCACCCTGATGTTTTTATGACTTCAATAAAGGAGCCTAACTTTTTTGCTTCCGATTTCCGTATTGAAAGCGATAATTATCATAAAAAATCTTTATATTTTCCTTATCGAACCGAAAGAGATTATTTAACGCTTTATGTAAAATGGAACAATGAAAAGATAGCCGGTGAAGCATCTGCAACTAATTTATGTTCAAAAACTTCGGCAAAAAATATTTTCAATTTTAATCCTAAAGCGAAAATTATCATGATGTTCAGGGAGCCGGTTGACTTTTTATACTCCTATCATTCTGCGGCAGTTTTTTCTCTAGGGGAAAATTATAAAAATTTAAAAACCGCTTTGATAGTTGAAAAAGAAAGAAGAGATGGGAGATGTTTTTCAAAACGGGTTATAGCACCATCATGGCTGTTTTATTCTGAATTTATTAAATATACAGAGCAGATAAATCGATTCTTAAAATATTTTAACCGCGATCAGGTGAAGATAATCATTTTTGACGACTTTAAAGAAAACACTGAGATCATATTCAGACAAGTTTTAGCCTTTCTTGATGTGGATTCTTCCTTTAAGCCTGAATTCGAAATCGTTAATCCTAATAAGATGCTTAAATGGCCTAGATTAAAAAGGTATACACTGGATTCGCCTTACTTTCGCAAAGCCCTGCGTCTACTCTTTTCAGCAGACGCATATGCCGGAATGAAAAAATTTTATAAAAATAGGATTGTAACATATAAGCCCCGAGACACTCTCGATGAAGATTTTAGAAAAGAATTGATGACAACATATAAAGAAGAAGTGGATAAATTAGGCCAATTTCTTAAACGGGATGTAATATCTCAATGGGGGTACGACTAAGTTTGAACCTGGAAATACTGCCATATTTGGAAAACGACAATACCCTTGTTTCCATTTTATAGATCTTAAATTAGATTTTGGCCTTATATGATATTGGAAACTTAAAGTTGATGAACTCGTAAAAAGTCATAATATAGACGGCACAGTAAAAAGCTTCAGATGCAAGGCGTGCAAATCTTAAGGAATGAGGCATACTTATAGGTACGCTGCAATAATTTACCCTGTTAAATCGGCGCAGCCGTCTCGCAAAGCGAGAATTTAACAGGGCGAAGATGAAGCACAACACAGCAGATGAACTTTTTACGAAGCCGTCAATGTTGAAGAAGGTTATTTCTAAATTTTTTCATGGTATTAATATGAAAATCTTATCAATAAAGAATATTTTGATTATATTGCTTTTTATGATTTTGAGTTTTGGAATCTATTCTAATACTTTTGAGGCGCCATTCTATTTTGATGATGAAAAAAGAATTCTAAACAACCCCAGCATTCGCATAGATGCCCTTGGATTTAAGAGTCTTCAGAAAGCAGCGTTTGGTAAAAAAGCTGCCAATAATCGTCCGCTTCCATTCATTACATTTGCGTTAAACTATTATTTTCATAAATATGATCCGGCAGGTTATCATGTAGTCAATATCATCATTCATGTCCTCACAAGTTTTTTCTTATATCTCTTATTAAAGTTAACATTGTGTATCGCGAGAGGTGAGATATGGGATTCGATATGCACCGGAAAACAAGACGCTAAAGCGGAAAAATCAAAAACGCCTGAGAAGCTCCAATCCGTTGATCTCAAACCATTCTCAAATTCATCATTTATTGCCCTTTCCGCAACTTTAGTATGGTTGGTGCACCCCCTTCATATTCAATCGGTCACTTATATTGTACAGAGGATGAATAGCATGGCTGCTATGTTTTTTGTCCTCTCCCTTTTCCTATATGTGAAAGGGCGGCTTGTCCATAATGAGATAAGGAATAGTGTCCATTCAAAGCTTGAAATGAAAAGTCCAAATAGAATTATTCTCCAAGGAAAAAATGCGAAGCAAGACGAACAAAACAAAAATCGTAAAACAGAGCAATCAAAGCACAAAGCGCAAAGAACATCCATAGGTCAGGGAAAATCTGTCCATTTACCGCTCACAAACCGGTTTCATTATCTATGGTTTGCGGGTTCCATCCTTTCCTGGATAATGGCCTTGGGTAGCAAGCAGACAGCCGCAACCTTGCCTCTTTTTGTTTTCCTCTATGAATGGTATTTTTTCCAAAATCTGAGCAGAGATTGGCTATATCGATATTTGAAATACTTTATAGGAATCATTATCTTATTCAGCCTTTTAGGACTTTTATATTTAGGCATGAATCCCTGGGCGAAGTTTATGGCCATTACGGATTATGCCCATAATGAATTCTCAATCTGGGAGAGGGGCTTGACCCAATTTCGAGTGGTCATCTATTACCTGGGGCTTATTTTTTATCCCCACCCTTCCAGGTTGAATTTTGATTATGATTTTACGCTTTCCCATTCATTGATTAATCCTATAACGACCCTACTGTCTTTAGTGAGTATTATTGGATTGCTTGGGTTGTCATATTATCTTGCCAAAAGGGAGCGCTTGCTATCGTTTTGTATCTTATGGTTCTTGGGGAATCTTGTCATTGAATCTTCAATCATACCATTGGCAATAATATTTGAGCACAGGACATATCTGCCGTCCATGCTTGTGGTTTTTATGACCGTTATATTGATCTTTAGATACCTTAAGCATACAGGCGTTAGAGTCACCGTATTATGTGCAGTGGTATTAATATTTTCTTTCTGGACCTATGATAGAAATAATGTGTGGAGTAATCCTGTTTCGTTATGGGAAGACAATGTCGCAAAATCGCCTAATAAAGCCCGACCTTACTATAACCTGGGGCTTGCACTGATGTCGCAAGACAAGATCGACGAAGCCATAGAGCACTACACAATATCACTTAAGCTCAACCCAAATCGTTCAAGCACACATAATAACTTGGGCCTGGCGCTTGAGGAGCAGGGCAAGACTGAAGAAGCTATTGAACATTATAAGGAGGCCATACGGATCAGACCTGATAATTGGAGGGCTAATTGTAACTTGGGTCTGGCACTGGTTGCTCAGGGTCAGACAATTGAGGCAATTGGCTATTTTGAAAAAGCACTGCATATAAAACCTGATAATGAAGAGTCACATTATAATCTGGGATATGCCCTGATGAAACAGGGCAGGACAGATGATGCGATCAAATATTATGCGGAGGCTTTATGTATCAAGCCCGACTATGCTGAGGCGCACAGCAGTATGGGAATGGCTTTGGCTAAGACAGGGAGGCTCGATGAGGCAATCAGGCATTATTTGAAGGCAATAAGTCTGAACCCTGAACTTGTGGAGGCCCATAATAATTTGGGTGTTGCGCTATCCAATACAGGAAGACTGGATGAGGCTATCAAGCATTTTAATGAAGCCCTGCGCATGAAACCTGATCACTTGGAAGCCCATAATAATTTGGGAGCCGCCTTGTCTAGACAGGGACATCTCGATGAGGCAATGAGTCATTTAAATGAAGTCCTCAAGATTCAACCCGATCATGCAGAGGCGCACAATAACTTGGGAATCGCTTTATCACGTAAAGAGAAATTTGATGAGGCGATTACTCATTTTAACGACGCCCTTCGAATAAAACCCGACTATGCTGAGGCGCACAATAACCTGGGAATCGTCCTCTCTTATAAAGGAAGATTAGAAGAGGCTGTTGAGCATTTGAAAATGGCTTTGCAGATCAAGCCTGACTATGCACAGGCACACAATAACATGGGAATTGTTCTGACTTACCAAGGGGGGCTGGAAGAGGCGATTATCCATTTTACCGAAGCGCTGCGGATTGAACCCGACTATGCTGAAGCGCGTAATAACCTTCAATCTGTTTCGCGTCTAAAGGATAAATAGGGACTGGATTCAGTAATGTCCGGTTAGGATTTTCAATGCCGGCGTCTGGAAGTTGATGGCCCGTAGGTGTCTCTTTAGAATACAGATGTCATTAATGCTAAATCTTAACCGGACATTACTGGACTGGATTTATTATAACGTAGCAATGCCTCAGCTTTTGAATGACACCGATGTTTCAGCGCTAATAACAAGCGCCTTTCAATCAAGGTACTATTCCATCATATTATTGATCTTATCCACATACCCCAATGTCTCTTTATGTCTCCAGGCACGAACCTTTGGTGCAATGGATCGGATATTATGCCAGAGGTTCTCATTTAACCCGATCTGCTTACACTCTTTCTGAGCCTTCACAATATTGTTAAAGCCGGCATTATAGCCCGCGAATGTGAAGCTCATCCGATCCACGAATGGCCTCGGCGCCATCCACTTCTTGTAGATCGTCTTGTCGTAGTATATCCCCGCAGCGATATTCCAGCGGGGTTCATCGATATCAATAAAAGATGGGTTCTTTTTTTTAATCTCATTAAAGGTCCTGGGCATAATCTGCATTATACCTTTTGCGTTCACCCAGCTCCTTGCATTGTTGTTCAGGTTGGATTCGGCAATGGCCTGGGCCTTAAACCATTTCCAATCAAAACCCGGCCCGAAATATCGCTTTGTATATTTTCTGAAATAGCGGTCGTACTTTGCAGTCCAGTGTTTTGAGTGAACTTTTGGGAACTCTTCCGCAGATGCTATAGGTTTTATCATCAAAAGAAGCCCAAGGAATAACAGGAGGGATAGGACATAGACTGATTTTGATATAATACGCATAAAACGTCCAAAATGTTTTTAAAAGGATATAATTAATTTAATCCTAACCCTATAACCAGCCCTATGGCAATGCCAACCCCGACGAATATTCCCAGCACAACCATCCCGACGGCCCTGTTGTCCTTGGCCAATTCCTCCGATGTATCAAAGTGGGTTGTTTTGTCGAATAGTTTGTATCCGATATACATGAA
The DNA here is from genome assembly GCA_019313825.1 of Deltaproteobacteria bacterium. GTDB lineage: Bacteria > Desulfobacterota > DSM-4660 > Desulfatiglandales > HGW-15 > JAFDAM01. The sequence goes on along the minus strand of JAFDAM010000002.1, from coordinate 55,182 downwards.
AAACAGTGTCAGGAATCCGCCAATCAGGGAGTAGATAATATTTGCGATAATTGCATCTATCTGCATAAGTCATCTCCTTCGCTTTATTGTACAGAGTGTAATCTTTTCAGATTTAAGATACCACAGCTTTTTGAGACATGACAACCCTGTAATTACGGCTATAGTCCCTGATACGCCTCTTTTCACCATAACAGTTGCCCTGTTCCATAAGCTCAAGGGCCTTTGATGTCTGTACCGGATCCATCTCTATTAGTAACCATCCGCCCGGATTCAGGTAATCCGCTCCCTCCATAATTATCTTCTCGATATAGAACATGCCCTGATTATGACCATCAAGCGCCAGTCTTGGTTCATAGTCCCGCACTTCAGGGGGGAGTGAGTCATAGTCCTCTATTGCTATATATGGGGGATTGGATATGATGAAGTCGAATGTGAAGGTCTTTTCCTTAAATGGTTGCCAGAGGTCCCCATGGATGAACTGAATTCTGTCCTCCACGCCATGCCTTTTTACATTTTTTCCGGCAATATCCAGGGCGTCCGGGGATATATCGCTTGCCCATAGGGATGCGCCTCCAAGCTCTCGCGCGAGTGAAACAGCAAGGGCGCCGCTACCTGTTCCGAGATCCAGGACAGTGGGACCGGATTCTTCCGTTTGTCCTCCTGCCTTGTATAGCGATATCACCTGCTCTACCAGCAGTTCACTCTCAGGTCTCGGGATCAAGACCTGCGGACCGACTATGAATTCCATTGACCAGAATTCCTGGACCCCGGTTATGTGCTGAATGGGCTCTCTATTAAGGCGTCTTTTTATCAGGGAGCGGTAACCGCTGACCTCTCTTTCGTTGAGTGGCTGATCAAAGGCGAGGTAGAGCTTTACTCTGTTGATCTTTAACTGGTGGCACAGGAGGATCTCGGCGCACAGTCGGGGGCGGTCTATCTCTTTCTTTTCCAAATAATCGGCTGTGACCTCTAAAAGCTCTTTTATGGTCCATCTTCTTGGACTCACGATTCCCCTTTAAGCGCCTCTGCCTGAAAATATGTAATCAAGGGATCAAGGATCATATCAAGCTGGCCCTGTAGAATAGCCTCCAGTTTGTAAAGGGTCAATCCGATCCTGTGTTCCGTGACCCTCCCCTGGGGAAAATTATATGTCCTTATCCTCTCGCTTCTATCCCCTGACCCAACCATGTTTTTGCGCTCTTCAGAGATCTTTGAATGCTGCTCGGCCTGTTGAATGTCCAGCAACCTGGATCTCAGGACCTTCATGGCCTTGGCCTTGTTCTTATGTTGGGATTTCTCATCCTGACAACTGACCACAAGCCCTGTTGGGAGATGGGTAATACGAACGGCGGAATCCGTTACATTCACGTGTTGCCCGCCATGCCCGGAGGAACGGAAGGTATCGATACGGAGATCATCGGAATTTATTTTCACATCCACCTCCTCGGCCTCGGGCAGCACTGCAACAGTAACAGCGGAGGTATGTATACGGCCCTGGGCCTCTGTCTCAGGGACGCGCTGGACACGGTGAACACCGCTTTCGTGCTTGAGACGGCTATATACGTTTTGACCCTCTATGAGTATGATGATCTCCTTGAATCCGCCCATCCCAGTAATGTTCCGGCTCAGTATCTCTGTCTTCCATCTCATTAATTCCGCGTATTTAATATACACACGGAATAGATCCGCCGCAAAAAGGGCAGCCTCTTCGCCGCCCGTGCCGGCCCTTATCTCAAGGATGATGTTTTTTTCATCATTGGGGTCCTTGGGCAGGAGAAGTAGTTTGAGATCCTTTTCAAGTTTGGAAAGATCAGACTCAAGTGAATCTATCTCTTCCCGGGCAAGCCTTCTGATCTCCTGATCCGGATCCTCCAGCAAAGGCCTGTTGTTTTCTATCTCTTCCTGAACGGAATTACACTCACGAAACGTATTGATAATAGGGGATAAGAGGCTATGCTCTTTCGAGTATCTCTGATAGGTCTTCTGGTCCTGGATAACCTCGGGACGGGACAGGTCTCTTTCCAACTGCTCAAAATGGACTTCTATCTCCTTTATTTTTTCAAACATATTATACTAACCTTCTTAAAAAACATTTAGACAGCCTGTCCATATGACAGGTTGAATAACAGAAAATCCACGCCCATCGAAGATTCCCTCCTTATTTGACGGGAGAAGGACCCAACTTTATTGCCGATAAAGCCATAATTCCTGAGTAGTATAGCTAAGACGGGCACAATGCCGGCAAATAAGCGATGCGAAAGGCGGAAAAGAATATCTCCAACGAGGAATGGCATCCACTGGAGCCTATTGCCCGCAAGTTCACTCGCCTACAGACCTTTGGCCAAGTGGATATCATAGGGAGTTTGGGCCTGTCCACTACCTGCCCGCGGAGCTTCGCCCGCCCTCCATCGGAAAGCCGAGGGCATGCCGGGCCGGCTCAGACAAGGCGGGAGTTACCCACGGGAGTGAACCATTTGAAACTCTTGAGGATAAACTCCTTCGGTTATTAAGCGAAACAGAAAATTATCTAAGATTGCGCATCAATCTTGATAGCCTTGTAAAAAGTATTAATTTAGACGGCACAGTAAAAAGCTCCAGATGCAAGGCGCGCAAATCTTTAGGAATGAGGCGTACTTAATAGTATGTTGGAGTGACTAAAGATGAAGCGCCTTCCCGCAAGGCGGGACAGATGGACTTTTCACGAAGCCGTCAATCTTAATAAGAGATCTTTGTCAAGGCTCAGGGAAATAATCCTTAAGCCTTACCTCCTTTACCCGAATCCTTTGAGGGCTTATCCTTATTGAATTTGGCGTACTTACTCTTGAATCGTTCCACCCGCCCGGCCGTGTCAACCAATTTCTGTTTCCCTGTATAAAAGGGATGGCAATTGGAACAGATTTCGACCTTGATCTCTTTTTGTGTGGATCCTATCTCAAATTCGTGACCGCATGCACAATGTACAAGCGCCTTATGGTACTCCGGATGAATTCCTTCTTTCATTTTTTCCTCTCTCTATTGACTCATAGACTCTAAAAATTGTTTATTATTCTTTGTTGCTTTGATTTTGTCCAGTAAAAATTCCATACTATCCACCGGGGTCAATGGGGCCAGGAGCTTACGGAGTATCCAGATGCGATGAAGATCCGCCTCGTCTATGAGGAGCTCCTCTTTCCTTGTCCCTGAACGGTTGATATCTATGGAGGGGAAGACCCTTCTGTCTGTCAGCTTTCTGTCCAGATGAATCTCCATGTTTCCAGTTCCTTTGAACTCTTCAAATATCACTTCATCCATCCTGCTCCCTGTTTCAACCAGTGCGGTTGCGATAATGGTAAGGCTTCCACCTTCCTCAATATTTCTCGCTGCTCCAAAAAAGCGTTTTGGTTTATACAGTGCGTTGGAGTCGAGACCGCCGGAAAGGATCTTGCCGCTGGGCGGTACGGTTGCATTATAGGCACGGGCAAGTCTTGTGATACTATCCAGGAGGATAAAGACATCACGTTTGTGCTCGACCAGTCTTTTTGCCTTTTGAATAACCATCTCAGCTACCTGGACGTGTCGCTGTAACGGCTCATCAAAGGTTGAACTGATTACTTCGGCATCAACAGAACGCTGCATGTCTGTAACTTCTTCAGGCCTTTCATCTATGAGAAGCACGATCTTATGGATATCCTTATCGTTAGCCGCTACGCTGTTGGCAATATTCTGAAGGAGCATGGTCTTCCCTGTCCTCGGAGCGGCGACGATCAGACCGCGTTGTCCCTTCCCTATAGGAGTCAAGAGGTCCATAATCCGGGTCGACAAATTGTCAGATGTGGTTGCGAGTGATATCATTTTTTCGGGATACAAGGGTGTAAGATTGTCAAAAAGGATCTTCTCGCGAGAGATCTCAGGGTCTTCATGGTTGACTTGCTCTACTTTTAAGAGGGCGAAATACCTCTCTGTGTCTTTAGGCGGCCTTATCCGTCCCGAAACGGTATCCCCTGTCCTCAAATTGAAACGCCGGATCTGAGAAGGAGAGATATATATATCATCGGGCCCAGGCAGGTAATTTGCGTCCGGGGCCCTCAGGAAGCCGAACCCGTCAGGCAATGTCTCCAGGACACCCTCCCCGTAGATGATGCCGTTCTGTTCAGACTGGGCTTGAAGCAGGGAAAAGACAAGCTCCTGCTTCGGCATACCCGTTGCCCCCTCAATATCGAAATCCTTGGCCATATCTGTTAATTCACTTATCTTCATTTTTTTTAGTTCAACAAGATTCATAGTAAAATCTCCATCCTTTTATGTTTATCTATTAATGCCTTTCTTGCCGGGTGTGCCGGGATATAGGGACTACCTGTACGATATATCTACAGATTATCTCGATTCTGTCACCGACTCGGACGGACTCTAAAGATCCAAAGCATACCTGCTCTATGAAAAGTTTATCACATGGAATGCATATCATATTTCACCGGGGCGAAGCATATCTCTCCGAGGGCGTTCAATACTCCGGATATAGGCCTGACCTGAGTAGAATTGTATTTCTCACAAAGATCTCGCCACAACGCCGGAATACTTAAACATTCCCCCAAAATCCATCATCTAATTCCCACATCATCAATGCGGACAAAGGATTTTGGTCTTTCCCTGGGCACCAGCAAGGTATTAGATGTCTGCAAGTTGAGCCCTCGAAATCCCGCTTAAAAGCGGGGGCGCATATCGAAGATCCCGCTGACTTGTGCGGGGGGAGCTACGACTGAGGCGTCAGCTCCTTTCAGTCGCGCAAAGCACAAAGCGCATAGCGTCTTTATGTTTTACACTATGCTCCATGCTCTATGTTTACCCGCCGTCATTGTGGCGGGCCCTATGCGATTTTACACATACGCCGCAGGGAGGAGCCATCGAAGGCAATCCCGATAGAAGCGGGACAGATGATGCCCTGATGGTGGATCAGGGTTCCCGCAATCCGTTTGACTAATCGACAGGCAGATCCATATTATTACTCAGGATCTCAATAGATTGTAAAACTTCGGCTATACCATGCAAGAAGACTATCAGACCAAATCAAGGAATCCTTTTATGTGAGTTAAATAAGATAGTACAGCAGATTACCCGTGAAGTTTATTATGACATCCGGTCTATACCGAATCCTCCTAAAGGCAGGAAATTTTTTCTATTTTTATATATATAAAAGCCCCATATGTCAAGGATTATTATCTTTTTTATCCTGAAGACATATTTGATTCAGGACCTTTATGACATTGATCATATCATCCGGTATGGGTGCTGAAAATTCACAATAACCTTCCAAATCAGGATGGATAAACCCCAATGTCTCGGCATGGAGCATCTGCCTGTTGATCTGGGACGTGGCATCAATTACCGATGGGAAGCGCTTCTTCCACCAGCTCTTTCTATGACCATAGACCGTGTCTCCCACAATGGGGTGACCCACATGTGAAAGATGGACCCTGATCTGATGTGTCCTCCCGGTCTTCAGGGTAACGGCCAATAATGAAAAACTGCTCCCTATCCCTTCCCTCTTCTGCCAGAGAGTCAATGCCCTCTTACCGCTTGACGGCAGCACCGCCATCTCCTTTCTTCTCTTTGGATGACGGCCAATTGGAAGATCGATCTTGCCTTTCTCGCCGCTTATTGCCCCATGAACAAGGGCCATGTATCTCTTCTTTACTGTTCTTTTCTGAAACTGTTCTGCCAGGGCGCCATGAACCCGGTCGTTTTTAGCCACCACCATGAGCCCTGAAGTGTCTTTATCCAATCTATGGACAATGCCGGGTCTCAGTACTCCGCCAATACCGGAAAGATCTCTACAGTGTTGAAGAAGACCATGGACCAGGGTTCCATGAGGGTGCCCAGGTGCAGGATGAATGACCACCCCGGGCGGTTTATTCAGGATAATAAGCGACGAATCTTCATGTACAACGGAGAATTCTACCGGCTCAGGTTCCAGGTGGTATGGAGTAACAGGAGGGATGAAAATGCCTACATGATCTCCAATCTTTAACCTGTAGCTTGATTTGGGAAGGCAATCATTTACACTTACAAATCCGTCCTTTATAAGTCCCTGAACCCTGGACCGAGTCAGGTCCTTCACACGGGAGGCGAGAAATGAATCGATCCGTTGATCTCTATCCTCATCTGTAATTGAATAAAAAGTGGTCCTATCTAAATCATGATCCACGATAAGAGTCTATATTGAGTTATGGGGAAACATCTTATCCAGGTCTTTCTCTATCTGTGTCTCATCTACCTTTTTAGATAAGGATATCTCTTTTACAAGAAGGTTTCTGGCGGTATCCAACATCTTTCTTTCACCAAATGAGAGATCCTTTTCCTCCTTCAATATCAGAAGATCACGGTAGACTTCAGCTACCTCAAATACCGAACCGGTCTTGATCTTATCCATGTATTCTCTGTATCGTCTGTTCCATGTCTGATTGTCAATGACAACATCCCTTTTCTTTAGGATGGAGTAGAGTTTTGGGACCTCACTTTGCCCAATTATCTCTCTCAAACCCACACTGTCGACATTCTGGGTAGGGACCATGATCTTCATGTTATTGTCAAGAATTCTTATGATATAAAAATCCTGCCGGCAACCAGATATCTCCTGACTCTCTATCGTTTCAATAACTCCCACACCATGTGCCGGATAAACGGCCAAATCACCTTTCTTAAACATCTATCACTCCCATACATAACACAATATAGCAGGCATCTTAATACGAGACCTTTGAAAAACGCCCCCTTTTGCCCAATCTCTGTGTCAGGCTCAAATTTTAATCCTCGAAATACTCAATGTATTCCTGTGGTTAAAATTATCGCCTTCCTTAATCTTGGGCAAAATTGAACATTTTTCAAAGGCCTCAATACTATGCCTTATAACACTTTAACAGAGACTGTTTAGAATCTTAACCAGTCTCCATCCTGCCTGTCATTAACATCCTGGCGGAAACTAAATAGCGCCCGTCCAAAAAAATAAAAATGGGCGATAGTTAGTTTCCAATCCAGCAATTTTCTATATATCATATTACGGATCTTTTGTCTATATGCCGCCTTAAACCCAAATCCACCATCTAATTTTCACATCATCAATGCGGACAAAGAATTTCGGTCTGTACCTGGGCACCAGCAAGGCATTAGATGTCTGCAAGTTGAGCCCGCGACATCCCGCTCAAAAGCGGGGGCGCCTATCGAAGATCCCGCTGACTTGTGCGGGGGAGCGACGACCGAGGCGTCAGCTCCTTTCAGTCGCGCATAGCGTCTTTATGTTTTACATCCCAAGAAAAAGACCCACCGCTGGAAGCGTAGGCGCAATAACCAGGGATACAACAGCCATCAACTTGATGAGTATGTTCATGGCCGGACCGGAGGTATCCTTAAACGGGTCGCCAACGGTGTCGCCCACTACTGCGGCCTTGTGATTGTCCGAACCTTTTCCTCCCACATTGCCTTCTTCGATGTACTTTTTCGCATTATCCCATGCACCGCCGCTATTGGCCATAAACAGGGCCAGAAACGCGCCCATGACCGTGGCGCCGAGGAGCATTCCGCCCAGGGTCTCTTTTCCGAGGAGGAAGCCGACGGCCACAGGGGTAAGAACTGCAACCAGACCCGGTGCCACCATCTCCTTCAGGGCAGAGGTAGTTGCGATGTTTACGCAGGTCTTTGGATCAGGCTTGGCACCCTCTTTTCCTTCCAGTAATCCCGGGATCTCACGGAACTGACGACGGATCTCCTCCACTATACTGAAAGCGGCCTTACCCACTGAAGTCATTGTGAGGGCGGCACAGACCATGGGGACCATGGCGCCGATAAATATGCCGATCACCACCAGCGGGTTCTTGAGATCGATAATTTCGAGACCGGCTGCCTGCGTAAAGGCCACGAACAGGGCCAATGCGGTCAGCGCTGCCGAGCCGATGGCAAACCCTTTACCCACGGCGGCTGTTGTGTTTCCAAGTGCATCCAGACCGTCTGTAATCTTCCGGGTCTCAGGACCCAGGCCCGCCATCTCGGAGATACCGCCCGCGTTGTCGGCTATGGGCCCGTAGGCATCAACGGTCATGGTAGCGCCCACTGTAGCCAGCATGCCGACGGCCGAAAGACCGATACCGTAGATACCGGCAGTCTGAAACCCGACAAATATGGCAATGCAGATACCCAGCATAGGCAGATAGGTGGACTGCATACCCACGGCCAGGCCGGCGATGATAACGGTCGCAGGACCGGTCTTGGTCTGTTCTGCGATACGGAGGACCGGTGGGCCGGACGTGTAATATTCAGCAATCATACCGATAGCCATACCGCAGAGGAGCCCTGAAAATACCGCCCAGAAGGCGCCCCACGGCATACCGACATATTTGGTGACGATTGCGGCAAGTATCGTGAAGATGCCGCCGGCCACAAAGGTGGTGTACCTCAAGGCCCCTGCAGGGTCTCCCTTCTGGAAGACCTTGATGGAAAAGACACCCACGAATGAGCTGAGCAATCCTGCCATCACTACTAGAATAGGCATGGCCATATATTTCAGCTTGATCGCTGTGGCCGTAAGCCCCTCAAGTACGGGGAAATCCTTAATAAAGGCCGCCAGGGTATCATCCGTGTTGATTGCAAGCGTCGCCCCAATGGCGATGGTAGCGATCACCGAGCCCACGAAAGACTCGAAGATATCAGCGCCCATCCCGGCGATATCGCCCACATTATCTCCCACATTGTCCGCAATGACCCCCGGATTTCTCGGGTCGTCTTCGGGGATTCCCGCCTCTACTTTACCTACAAGGTCGGCCCCGACATCGGCGGCCTTGGTGAATATGCCTCCGCCCACACGGGCAAACAATGCGATGGAGCTTGCGCCCATGGCAAAGCCGTTAATATACTTGGCCGTGCCCGGGTCACCCCCGTAATACCGGAACCAGATCCCTAATCCCAGGAGTCCGAGACCGGCCACGGCCAGCCCCATGACCGAGCCTGAAAAGTAGGACACGTTTAAGGCCTTGGCCTGACCTGATTTATTTGCGGCTTCGGCTGTCCTGGAATTACCACGGGTTGCTGCGGTCATACCGGAAAAGCCTGCCAACATGGAGCAAAGAGCGCCCGTTACAAAGGCGATGGATGTTCGCCACTCGTGAAGTAGCACTCCTATCAGTAGAAAAACAGCTACAATGAAAATAACCAGAATGGAATACTCTCTCCTTAAAAAGGTCATAGCGCCTTCATGGATCATCTCTTCAAGTTCCTGCATCAATTCGGTTCCATTGGGCTGTTTCTTGACATATCCATAGACCAGCCAGGCGATGATCAGACTCAAGATTCCCAAATAGGGAGCGTAAACAGTTAATTCCTGCATCAGCTTAATACCTCCTTGTTCTCTAAGTTTTGACAATTAATAAGATTCATTGCAGATTCAACTCCTTCCGAAACGAATAATTTACATGCCACAACTACCACATGTGTTACTCTATCTATTGTATCCTTTTCGTCGTTATGGAAAGGCGAAAGCACATAATCCACAGTAGTTTCCCCGAAACGCGGACGTCCTATACCGATCTTGATCCTGGGAAATTTCATGCTACCCAGATGTTCAATGACAGATAGCACACCTTTGTGCCCTCCTGCGCCTCCATGCCTTACGACCTTTATCCTTCCTACCTGCAGGTCAAGGTCATCATGAATAATCAGAATATCTTCAGTCTTGATATCAAAAAAATCAGCACAGCCCTTGATGGACTTGCCGCTCTGATTCATAAAGGTCGTCGGGCAGAGCAACGCGATCTCTTTTCCCTGGAATTCGGTCCGGCTGTTTCTTGATTGAAAGCGTCGTCCATTCAGACGGACTCCCAGGTCCAAGCTCAACAGATGGATTACCCGATAGCCTAGGTTATGACGCGTGTCTTTATATTTTGTCCCGGGATTGCCGAGACCTGCTATTAAATCCACATTTAAGGTCTATCTACCGTCCCCCCTTCTCGCCTGGACTCATTCCCTTTATTCAGCCTGAGACTCTGCGCCAGCTCCTTCTTTTTCAGCCTTTTTATCCTCTTCACCTTCCTTCTCTTCTGCCTCCTCAATCTCCTCCTCGACCTCTTCTTCGACTTCCTCAGTCACAGTAGGAGCGACGACCACCGCCACAGTCAGATTTTTTTCCTGTGCTGTCTGAATTTCCTCCGGTAGATCGATATCACTAATATGCACAGCATCTCCTATATCGAGTTCCGACACATCCACATCAACTGACTCTATCAATTTATCCGGCAAACAAGAGATAGTAATCTCTCTTCTGACATGCTGAAGAATGCCTCCATTTGTCACACCTAAGGCGATGTTGACCAGGCGGACAGGAATGTCGACAGTTATCTCTTTATCCATGGATATCTCATAGAAATCCGCATGGATATAGGTGTCCTTTATGTGATCTGTCTGTAGCTCCTTAAGCATAACCACCCTGGAATCACTCCCCTTATCCGATTCAATCTGAAGACCAAGAACGATATTTTCACCTGCTGCCTGTTTCATGATCTTACGCAGATCATGATCATCCACTGATAACATCATAGGTTCCGTGTCCGGACCATAAAAAACTGCGGGTATATGGTTATCTCTTCTAAGCTTTTTAGCCGCCTCTTTTCCTTTATCTTCCCTGATATGGGCAGATAGTGTATATTTGGCCATCTTATACCTCCTGAATATATCTTAATCTATCAATATTTTGTCTATTGATGGTATTTGTCCTCAGTAATGTCCGGTTAGGGTTTTGCGATGCCGGCGTATGGAAGTTGATTGCCCGTAGGGGTCTCTTTAGAATACAGATGTCATTAATGCAAAATCCTAACCGGACATTACTGATTTGTCCTATCCTAAGTTAGATATCAAAAAAAATAAAACGAAATTTTTCACAAAGCATAAAATACAAAACGCCTGATTCAGACAGGCGTTTCAATCCTACACGAATAATGTACTTACAGAATGAGAATTATGTATTCTCTTAACGGTCTCCCCGAGTAATTCGGCTACGGATAAAAGCTCTATTTTGGAGCAGTTTTCAGCCTCTTTCCCCAGCGGGATAGTATTGGTTATCACGAGGCGGTCTATCGGGGACTCCTCAATCCTTTCAATAGAAGCGCCTGACAATACCGGATGAGTACAGCAGGCATATATCTTGACAGCTCCCCGATTTTTTAGCGCCATGGCTGCCTGGGTTAATGTCCCGGCTGTATCAACCATATCATCCAGGATAATGGCTGTTTTTCCTTCCACCTCCCCGATGATATTCATTGCCTCAGCGATATTGGGCGCATCCCGTCTCTTATCTATAATAGCTAAGGAGGTGTCAAGACGTTTCGCAAAAGCCCTCGCCCTTTCAACACCACCTGCGTCCGGTGAAACAATAACAAGGCCATCGTCAAAATGGCCTCGTATAAATTTTAATATCAAAGGGGCTGCGAAAATGTTGTCTACCGGTATATTAAAATAACCCTGTATCTGACCTGCATGCAGATCCATGGAGACCACCCTGTCCGCCCCGGCCGTGGTAATGAGGTCAGCCACCAGCTTTGCGGAAATGGGGACCCTGGGCTTCACCTTTCTATCCTGCCGTCCATATCCATAATAGGGAATGACCGCGGTGACTCTTTTCGCGGAGGCCCTCTTAAGGGCATCCATAATGATCAGGAGCTGCATCAGGTTATCGTTTACAGGGGTACATGTGGATTGAAGGACAAACACATCTCTCCCCCTGATGTTTTCGTGTATCTCAATCTGCGTTTCTCCGTCACTGAAGGTCTTTGCGGTTATTTTTCCTTGCTCAATGTCAAGATAATTACATACTTCCTGTGTTAAGATCGGGTTTGATGTACCACCAAAAAGTTTCATATGAGATCAACCTTATTCCCGTCACATTTTTACCGTAACACATCGTCCCTTATTTAATCCACAGATTTCGCGGATTACACGGATTACTTGAAGAGAGATGCGAAATCTTTAGGGTTTAATTCCCCGCAGCTTGCTACGATAGAAAAGATAAGACACTCATTGTGATACCCCGTGGCTTGCCGCGGGGTAGTTCATTAAATTTCCATCTATAACAGTTTCACCACTTAACCTATATCAACAACCCTTTACAAAGACCATGTCTTATGGCTGGGGTGGGAGGATTCGAACCCCCGAATGCGGGCGCCAAAAGCCCGTGTCTTACCACTTGACGACACCCCAGTAAGATAGCCCTTAGCTATGAGCTATGAGCCTGCTTTTCCCAGCCCTTGGCTATAAAGACATCCCCCAGATCCTGGGAAATGAGAGCCTTTTTGGCAGATATAGCCTGATCAAAAGAAGAAAACAGACCGAACACGCTCGGCCCGCTCCCTGACATAATAGCCCCTTCTGCGCCGACATCCATTAAGAGCTTTTTAAGGGTATCGATTATCGGGAAACTGGCGGAAGTTACCTGTTCCAGATCATTTTCAAGCACATGGGAGACAGTAAAAGGATCACTTTTTAAAGTGGATAATATATAGTCATATTCGCCTGTTGTCAACTCCAATTTAAGATCTCCATAGACCCATGAGGTGGAGACTCGGATTGGAGGGGTAACGATCACATACCAGTATATTGGCCAATCTTTTAACGGTTCCAGGATTTCGCCAATCCCTCTGGCCAGGGATGGTCTGCAATATAGAAAGAAAGGGACATCCGCCCCCAGTTTAACGGCAAGATCGTGAAGATCAGACATGGATAAAGGATTTGAGTGGATCTTATTGAGCGATAAAAGAGTGGCTGCGGCGTCACTGCTGCCGCCGCCCAGGCCCGCTGCCACCGGGATATTTTTTTTCAGTCTTAAGGAGACTCCCTTATCAATCCCTGTTTGAGAAAAAAAGGATGCTGCCGCCCGATAGATGAGGTTGTCCTCATTGTCAGGCACTTGAAAGCCCTCACATGCTATCTCTATACGGTTGTTGCGGAGCGCATCCAGCTCAAGTATATCAAATAGTCCAACAGGGACCATGACAGAGACCAGTTCATGATACCCGTCCGGCCGGCGGCCAATAACCTTCAAACGGATATTCAGCTTGGCCGGCGCCCGAGTTCTGTAAGTGGCAGTAGTCATGGAAAGACTGAATTAACCCCGCTGATCGGCGAAATAGAGGATCGATTAGACAGGCACATAGAGTCACTGCTTCTGTTATTCCCATACCTTCAAGGTCAGATAGAGGGTGGCGCCCCTGCGTTTTGCCAGAAAAAGGATGGTGTCCCCCTTCTTATACTGCCGGATCTTTTCCCTGTATCTGTCAATATCTTTCATGGGCTCCTGGTCCACCTCGATAATCATATCACCCTGCCTGATGCCCGCTTCCCCCGCAGGAGAGTTGCCTTCGACCTGTACGACAATAATGCCCTTCTTTTCCGTCAGACCAAATTTCCGCGCCATCTCCGGCGTGATCTCCTCAACAGCCATACCAAGATCGGTCTTTTCTTCAACAATTTTTTCCTTTTCCTTTTCCTCTTCCAGTTCCGCGACCTCAACCTCTATACTCTCTGTTTTGCCCTTTCGTATCACCTTCACAACAACGGTCTTGCCCACGGGGGTTGTGGCCACTACAAAGGGGAGTTCGCTCATCTCATTGATCTCTTTCCCGTCAAACGAAATGATAACATCACCCCGTTTTATCCCTGCTTTTTCAGCAGGCCCTTCCGGTGTGACGTCGGCAACCAGCGCGCCTTTCTCATCCTTTAATTTCAGCTTCTCCTTCAATTCAGAAGTTATCTCCTGGATCATGACCCCCAGCCAGCCCCTGACCACTCTTCCCTTTTTGAGTTGCGGCAGGAGATCCTTTGCCATGTTGATGGGGATGGCGAAGCCGATACCGATACTTCCTCCGCCACCTGGAACGATAATTGAATTTATCCCCACAACCTCTCCGTTTGTATTCAGGAGTGGTCCCCCGCTGTTTCCTGGATTGATGGAGGCGTCGGTCTGGATAAAGTTCTCATATGCACCGGCGCCTATCCGCCTGTATTTTGCGCTGACAATCCCTGCGGTAACAGTATGATCAAGCCCAAAGGGATTCCCTATTGCAACCACCCAGTCCCCTACCTCGAGCCTGTCCGAATCTCCGAATGGTAGCGGCTCTAAAGGGTCATCAGTCTTGATACGGATCAGGGCAAGATCTGTTTTTGGGTCCCTTCCTATGATCTCGGCGTCGAATTCTTTTTCATTATCCAATTTCACCTTGATCTCATCGGTCTTTTCCACAACGTGGTTGTTTGTTAATATATAGCCCTCCTTATCAATTATGAAGCCGGTCCCCAGGCTTTTCTGCCGGTACTCCTTAGGGATCCGGTCTTTGAAGAACCGCTCAAAGAAATCGTTAAACGGGTCGTTCTCCCTAAAAGGGCGTTGGAGCCGCATCCCTCTGTCTCCCCTTTTGATAACCTTGACCGTGCTGATATTGACCACGGAGCGTCTTGCCCTCTTTACCAACTGGGAGAAAGAGCCCGGCGCGCCAGGCATGATCGAAGACGTTTGCGCGGCCGTCTCCGGGACATTATTGGTCAGCGCGGTAAGGGCGAGCCCAATAAAAAAGCATACGATGGACCAACCTACTATGATTTTTTTTCCTCTTTTTTCTCTGTAACCCATCACTTACTCCATCTATGAAAAGGTTTTAGTGAACTTCCCCGCCTACAAGGCGGGGCATCTATTAATCATATTACAGTTCTTCTGGCAAAGTTGCATAAATCATGATATCCCAAGCCCTGCTCTCGTTTATTTTTGCCGTTCGAGCTATGAGCGCCCCTATTTCATCGCCTTGACATAGCGAAATCTCAGGTCAGTCAGGATATTGTCCACAAACTGTTCCTCTTCCTCGGTCAGATTCCCTTTGGTCTTTTCTTTCAGCATGGCGATGATGTCTATGGAGTGCTTGGCCAAGGGGAGATCTTTTTTCTTTTCACCGCTTTGTGGGTCAGCGATCTCACCGATATGCAGGAAAGCGGATGAACTAAGGCTGAATATAAGGGAGTTAAAACTGACCTCAGGAAGCGGCGTCCCTTGAGCATCATCCGGCTTTGCCTCTTCCTTCTTGGCTTCTTCCTTCTTTGTCTCATCTTCCTGCTTCTCATCTTTTAATTCACCTTGTTCGTCCAGCGCCCTTTTGTCCTTGATAACAAATCCTTTCCCCTCAACAGCCATCTCTATACTCCTTTCATAATTCTATTCTTCTTGCTGAAAAGATGTTATTCAGACCGCGCAGCTCTTCAAGGATGTCATCATCTACGGGAGCGTCGGTCGCCATCAGGATCACGTTCTGTTTTTTTGCCTTTTCCTGCCCTACGCCCATGCGGCCTATATTTATATTGTGATCTCCCAGGGTCATGGCAATACTGCCGATCACCCCCGGCTCATCCAGGTTATGAATAAGGAGGTTATGGCCCTCCGGAATTGCCTCGAGATAGAAATCGTTGATTCGCAGGATCCTCGGCAAGACCTTCCCGAAAATGGTCCCTGACACGATGTTTTCACCATCCAGTGACTTGACCCTCAGCTTGATAAGGCTGGCGAGATCCTCTGATGTCCTGGTCTTTGACTCCACAACCTTGATCCCCCTTTCAGAGGCGAGAAAGGCCGCGTTTATGAAGTTCACGTCGTCTTTCATGATAGGCGTGAGCAGCCCCTTGAGCATGGCTGTGGTCAGGGGGGTTACATCGTGCTCAGTCACCTTTCCCGAGTAATCGATCTGGACCTCTATGATGCCGCTGTCAGTAAGCTGGGTCTGGAAGGAGCCCATTTTTTCGGCCAGGGTGACATAGGGCCTCAGGATGGTCATAAGCTCCGCGCTGACGCTTGGCACGTTCACCGCGTTCTTGACCGTCCCGTGCAGGAGATACGCGACGATCTGCTCGGCCACATCCCTGGCCACGTTGACCTGTGCCTCCCTGGTTGACGCCCCGAGGTGGGGTGTGCAGATAAAGTTCGGATGGCTCATCAGTCTTATATCTCCGGGCGGTTCCGTGCTGAACACGTCAAGGGCCACACCTCCCAGATGCCCCGACTCAAGGGCATCGTAAAGATCGTCTTCATTGGCCATACCCCCGCGTGCGCAGTTGATGACCATTGCCCCCTTTTTCATCCGGGCTATGGTGTCCCTGTTTATCATATTGGCGGTCTCATCCGTTTTCGGGGTATGGATGGTGATATAGTCCGACCTCTCCAGCAACTCTTCAAAGGAGACCGGTTCGAGATCTTTTTTCTCAAGGGTCTCAGGCTTGATGTAAGGGTCATGGACAATGACCTTCATCTTCATTCCCTTCGCCCTTTCGGCCACGATCTGCCCGATATGCCCAGCGCCGATCAGGCCCAGTGTCTTGTTAAAGAGCTCCCGACCCTGATGTTTTTTCTTCTCCCACTTGCCCTGTTTGAGAGAGGCCGTTGCCTGCGGTATGTTACGGGAGAGCGCCATGATCATCGCGATGGTATGTTCCGCCGTGGTTATGGTATTCCCTTCCGGGGTGTTCATGACCACGATCCCCCTCTTGCTGGCAGCGGGTATATCAACGTTATCCAGGCCGATCCCTGCCCGGCCGATGACCTTAAGGTTTTCGGCGGCTTCAATGACATCGGCAGTGACCTTGGTGGCGCTGCGTACGACCAGCCCGTTGTACTGGCCTATGATCCCTTTCAGACCATCCGGGGCAAGACCGATATTGACGTCGACATCGATGCCCGGTGTATCCTGAAATATATTGACACCTACATCTGAGAGAGAATCACTCACAAGGACCTTCATGTGTTACCTCCAAACAAAACAGATTCAAGGTTGATCACTTTATTATTGATGATAAAAGGGAACTGTTCAGGTTGTTTAGGCTGTAAGCTAAAGGCTATTAGTTTTTGCGCATTGACAGGCCAAACTCGTACTTCGTCAGCCAATTCAAACGCTCTGAGCTTCGTATGATCACGCATGATTCTCTCCTAAAGCCTAAATACCTGAGCAGTTACGATAAAAAAATTGTACCATAAAAAGGTTTTTTGTCAAGACGGATATTCTGCCCCTGATCCACCATCTAACTTTCCACATCATCAATGCGAACAAAGGATTTTGGTCTGCAAGCCAACAAACAAAACAGCACAGAAAAAACAGAAAAACCCCTTGACATTCCTAAGAAAAATTGATATGTCTCACTGAACGCGTATCCCAAGAAGGCATAATCGGCTGGAGGAGAATCGATTATTATTGCCTAAGCCGGGGAGATCCTTACTGAGGCCCGCGTTTGGCGGGGTTATGCGCCTCAGGCTGTCCGTCGTCTGAGAACGTGGGGACCCGTATCATAGGGTAAAGGAGATCCGCCACTTGGGATAAATCAGGAAGAGAGAGGAGGTGAAATTACAGACAAATCTGGTTTTTTTACATTTTTTTTAACATTAACCATTTAACTGTTTCTTTAGGAGGAAAGAGTTATGAAGAAATTTGGTATTATTATTCTGGCTGCCGTCTTCTGTATGGCGCTCGCCATGCCGGCCATGGCCAAGGTCAGGGTAGGTGGCGCTGTTTCATACGGTTGGGGTTATGGGAATTATGACCAAGATCACATGCGTAACTACGCTGGCGGGGCTTTTGCTGATGAAAAAACCAACATTGACATGTCAGTTACCATCGGAACCAGGCTCTTTGCCAGCTGGATTAACAGCAAGAAGACCCTTGGCGGCGAGATCGCATTCAACCTGGTGGGTGAAAACAGTGCTGCGAGTGGCCTTACGGAAGGCCTTCGGACCAGGTTCGCTTACGCATGGTGGCAGATCAATCCCAAGGTCAAGCTTACCGTGGGTCAGCAGTGGGTCATGTACAGCTGGCTGACAGCGCCCCAGAACAACGGGGTCGGGTTTACCGGTTCATCGGAAAACGCCGGTTACGGTAATGTCGGGAACGACAGGGAGCCCGGTATCCGGCTGGATGTCAAGTTCACCGACTCCATGACTGTTTCATTAGGCGCCTTTGCCCCCAGCAGTGGTATTGCCCGAAATCAAGGTTCTTGGAATACTGCTGATGATGAGACCACCTCTCCAAGATGGGAGATCATGGTCACCGGCAAGCTTGGTCCTTTCACCTTCTATCCGTCCTATATGTTCGGCAAAATCGCGTATGAGGCCGATTTATCAGATACAATGACCCAGCAACTCGCTGACAACGATCTGAGTTACTGGGGTTTTTCACTGCCCGTAAAAGCAAGTTTCGGCCCGTTCGATTTCTCGGGTGAGTACAATACCGGTGAAAACCTCGGCAATTCCAGCCTGTGGGGATCCTGGCCAAATGTAGGCGGCGGAGTACCTGGTGTTGTGGGCCGACCGCTTGCCGAGTTTGGTCTTGATGGCTCAGGTACAGGTAGGCGAATGTTCTACGATGCCGAGTATGACGGCTGGTGGGTACAGGCCAAGTACAAAGCTTTCAAAAAGATGTCGATTCAGTTCATCTACGGCGAAGAAGAGGTCGAAATGGATCGTTTCGGTCTTGCTGCCGACTGGAAAGCCGACAGGGATATGTGGATGATTCAGTTCCCCATCACGCTCCAGCCCTTTTTCTTCCTGACGCCATACTACGGCAAGTTTGATCTGGGATCGCTGGACTTTAACGCTGCAACCGGAGCTGGAACCGCTATTCCTGCAGGTTTCTCGCTGCTTGACGGTGAGCCATTAGGCGAGGTTACGGTCTATGGCGCCGGCTTCTGGATCATGTTCTAAAAACGTATAATCTCGAAGCTTAGACGAAACACAAAACACAAGGCCTCCTCTCCTGATCGGAGGGGGGGCTTTTTTTATGAAATCGCTGCTCGATTTCATGTAACGTCCCGTTTTGCGGGAACTCTTAAAACAACTCAGCCGGAATCCCCCTATCTATGCATGCCACCTTCAGCGAAGCTTAGAGCGGCGAAGCCTGCCCGAGGCACGTAAGCCGCGTTATCTAAAATTTCTTGAGGAAATTTTTAGTTTTGGTTTCCTATTTGATGCCCCGCCTTGTAGACAGGGAGGTCCTCTTTCACACAAAAGGCCCGGGAAACCCCGGGCCTTTTGTGTGAAAGAATTTATAAACCTGTAATATGAGCTTTATGATCTTTTTAATCAAGATTCATGACAAATAATTGACTCTTTTCAGATCGTATAATGATGCCTGAACGTTTGAGTGACGATATGACAAGCTCGGGCCTGCCGTCATTATCCACATCCTTGATAAAATATCCGGTTACAGGGCCGCCGGACAGCTTTTTGGTCTCCCACTTGGTCGCCAGATCCGAGCCGTCCCAGGAAAGAAGATGGACCTTGCCGCTGGTGTAAAACTTGGCCCTGCCGAGGATGCGTCCCACTGCGGATGCGTTCTTGCACACAACCACCTCATTGCTGCCATCATTGTCCAGGTCGGACATAAACAGGGGAGGAGAAAAGTAGATCATGTCAGGATCATCGGTATTGTGACCCATGGGCATGGATTCCATAAAAAGAAGACTTCCTCCGAACTCCTCTTCACTGCGCCATACCTCCTCGCCTTCCGCATCAAAAAGGAAAAAGTATTCGGTCTCCGAATGAAGGACCAGAGTCTGGACGCTGTTCCTGTCGGTAATATGGCCCTGTACAAAGTTGAATATGTCGGCCATTGGGGGCAGGTTCAGTTTCTCAACTCTGGCAAGGCTATTCCCTTCCCTCTTGAGGACATACACGGAGCGGGCAAAACCGGTCGGGCTTCGTTTCTGGCCGATAAGAGTATTTCCCCTGCCCGGCAGATCCAGGACCCGGATAAATTGCCTCCCTCCGTCTGCTACAGGCGCAAGTGAGCCGGAGCGGTATTCCAGGACTGAGGAGATGACATCATTCCTGGACTGGCTGTTTAGGTATATCTCATCCCTGCCGTTTCCGTCCATATCAGCCATGGAGAAATAGATATAGTCGGGAGACCATCTCCCTTTAAATGACTTGAATAATACAAAACCTTTTTCCGCCCATCTGTATATATAGACCGTGTCTTTGTCCATGACCACCAGTTCGTTTTTCCCGTCTCCGTCCACATCGCCCGAATCAATACACCTGATATCCACATCAATAGTCTGCACATGATCGAATTTCTGCTCCTGCGCATCCCCTCCGACACTGATAAGACCACCTGGTCCCCTCTTATATTCCGGGCCTCCCTCGAATCCGGGTCCGGTAGCGTATGCAGGGGGTCTTATATACCTGCCCATTATCTTGGCATTGATATCCTGGGCAAACTGATTGACGGTGGGGATCACCTCATTCATGCCCTTTGACTGATTATAGGCGGTAAACAGTTCTTCTGATTTTTTCACGTCCAGGATACTGGCATCGATGCTGACACTCTCACCAAACACGGTCAGGCTCCCGAGGATAACATAGTCCGCTCCAAGGGCCTTGCCTATGGTGAGGCCCTTGTCTTTATCTAGGGAGCCCTTGAATCGGCCGGCCTCTCTCTTTACGACTCCTTTCTCCAGCAGCTCCACCTTGCCTTTCCATGAAAGCCTAACCCTGATCATATCCATGATCCCCTCCTGAAGGAAGGTAAGATCCCGGTCGGCATTCATGTTAAAGGGAAGGATAGCCACCTTTTTGGGGTCATCCGCAATGGAGACAGGCGCCTTCACGAATACAAAGAGAAGGGTGATGATGATTACTGATAATACCCTGATATTATTATGCTTCATGTCTGCCCTTTCTGTTTGAATCATCTGTTGATACGTTATAAAGACTATAGGATCTTCAAGATCTCAATCCCTTACTGAGCCACGTTCTTATTGGTATCTGTTAACATCTCGGCTTCTGATAGTCAATCCAAATATGCATAACGTCTCTTTGGATTCGGAGCTGAACCGTATCAAACTCTTTTCAGAGGCGATGCCTGTCTTTTCAAAGCTATATCTTTTTAGAAATACCACTGACCTTTGCAGTGGTCAAATATTTGGGTTTTATACCGCTGAACTCCTTGGAATCTGCGACTTACTTCGCAAAGCCTAAATATTTGGCCACTTCCTCGTAAGATAGTAGATATGGCTTTGAAAAGACAGGCATCGCCGGGTCAATAGATATTTTCAGGCATGGTCTACTATTTCCGCACCCCGCAATGCGGGAGTCTTCTGGTTACAATTAAAATTGATTTATCAGTATAAAACATTATATACTCATTTAAGCAGAATTTCATTGAGGCAACTCAACTCGCAAGGGTCAGATTCATGGGTATTATAGAAGTAGACATGTTTTCAGAGGATGTGGACAGTCCTGAACATCCTGTGGCGGAAAGCTTCAGAGAACTATTGGAAGAAATTGCAGAACAGCATAGCTGCAATCTACTTTCTTTTGACATTGACCACGGAACAGTATCATTCTCATTTGACAAAGATGAACTGACCGCGGAGATCCTGAAGATCTTACAGATTGAAGAGATAGATACTCCCGGGGATTAATCCAGCGCCACCAGGGCATCCACAGCCACGGGCCTGTTCCCGGATATGATCACGGGGTTGATATCAATCTCCTTGACAGCCTCGTTTTCAAGTCCTATCCGGCCCACATTGATAAGTATCTCCGCCAGCATATCCAGATCCACCGCCTCCATGCCGCGAATAGCGTCCAGGATCCTACGCCCCTTGATCTCCTTCATCATGTCCAGGGCGTCCCGTCTCTCCAACGGGGCTACCCTAAACGCGATGTCCTCCAGGACCTCTGTAAATATCCCCCCAAGACCGAACATGACGCAGGGGCCGAACTGAACATCACGGGTCAGGCCTATCACCAATTCCCTCTGTCCCCTGACCATCTCCTGAACCAGAACCGTTCCTCCGTCTCGTTTCATACTGTCCATTAGCCCTTCAAAGGCGGTCCCGGCCTCCTTCTCATCCCTGATGTCCATACGAATGAGACCCTTTTCGGTCTTGTGGGTAGTCTCCGAAGAGCATCCTTTTAAGACAAGCGGGTAACCGATCTCTTTAACAGCCCTGGAAAGATCCTTTATATCATCAACAAGCATCTCTCTGGTGACCGGGATCTGATATGCGGCCAGGACCTTTTTTGACTCATACTCAGAAAGCGTGGTCCGGCCCTCCTTTATTGCTTCCTCAATAATCCTCATCTTTTCCTCCACAGTTGTTCAGATTCCAGTTCATAGAATCTACTCCAGATAGCTTGATGTCTTTGTCCTCTGTCCCAGATGGTATTCCCTGTGCAGCTTCATGACTGGTTTGATCTCTGAAATAATTTCATCGGAAATGGCCGGTTTATTAAACACATCAGGCGCCTTAGACTGTATCAAACGCATTATCTCAACCGTCCCCGGACTCATTCCTGTCGAAACAGCCGTTATCTCTTGACAATTCAGACAGGCAATACCACCCTTCCCCGGTTTAAAAACCGCTGTTCCTTCACCAGTGTATGTCCTTCCGCAGGTGCAGCATTTTTCAAGGTTAATACCATACCCTCCCAAAGCCATGGCCTTGACCTCAAATATGACGGGAATCAGATCACCCCCCCCCCCATTTGCCAATAGACGAAATGATTCTTTTAATAACTCGAACATTTTACGATCAGGCAATTCCCAGGGAAACAGTATCTCCGTAAGTTCGATCATGAAACTCGCCTTGGAAAGGGTCGCGAAGTCTGTTCTCAGGCCGGGATATGCATCAATGAGCTTGCCTGAATGAATAAAATGGAGATCGCCCTTCCCCTTCAGATCGTATTCCAGATCCACAAGACAGAAGTTATCCAGACAATTGACGAAACGTCTGCGACTCCTGCGGGCCCCTTTGGCCACACCCTTTAATCGGCCCATATCCAGGGTAAAGAAGTAGACCAGGAGGTCTGATTCCCCAAACTCCTTTATTCTCATGATTATGGCCGGAGAGATGCAATTCTTCATATTACTAATCGATTTCATAGAACAAAATCTACGCTTTGCTCCAACAAGCATCAAGTATCCAGTAACCAGTATCGCTTCGCCTAAGCAACAGAGTTAAATGCCTCTCCAATCGTCGGTTTGCCAGTCTCCCGCTTTGGCGGGATACGGGCCGGTGAGGCGAAGCTTCGTCAAGATAAAGAAGCCATGTCCTTTCTCACATAAATAGAGGAACCTTCGATAGGCATGGAGATTCACTGCCCACCCCCGAATGATTCCTTTATCCTGGCCCTGTCCGGAGAGCCGTCATCAAGGAGAGGGAGGTCTGAGACAAATTCCACGTAATGGGGTTTCTTGTAGCCTGCTATGCGCTCGCCAACAAAATCGATCAGTTCCCGGGGCTCAAGGTCCTGTCCAACCTTCAGTCGGCAGACCGCCTTGACCCCCTCTTTCCACTTGGGGTCAGGCACGCCAAAGACAACCGCCACCTCGACCGCCGGATGCCGGAGTATCACCTTTTCCACCTCAGCGGGATAGACGTTTTCCCCGCCCGGCTTGATAAGCTCTTTCTCAGGCTTTCGGCCGGCATACCATAAGAAACCGTCTTCATCAAAACGACCAAGATCACCGGTATGGTGCCACCCTTCCCGGAAGGTATATTCATTTTCTTCGGGAAGATTCCAGTAACCTTTAAAGACCATGGGTCCCCTCATGGTGATCTCACCTACCTGACCCAAAGGGACAGACCGGTCATAATCATCCACCAGACGCACATCAGCCATGGGGATGGGCTTTCCTGCCGATCCCGGTCTGTCGCTATAACGACCGAAGCTGACCACGCAGGAGGTCTCTGTCTGACCGTACATGCTGTAAAAGGTGCCGCCTGTCATATCCTGGTATTTTTCTATGATCTCCGGGGTTTCCAGACCGGCCACAGCCCGCAGTGAGCCCATATCCGTCCCTCTCTTTTCGCCCTGTTCAATGATGGAAGATAGCATCGGAGAAAAACAGATCATAAGGGAGACCTTTCTCTCCCCAATAAGCTCCGCCGCCCTTTCAGCATCAAAACCGCCCATGTTGACATTTAGCGCCCCGGCATAGAAACCTGTCAGGGCCAGGAACAGCCCTCCCACATGAAAAAGGGGCAGGATGTTGAGGTGCACATCTTCAGGGGTCAAGTGAAAAAGATATCCAAAATGCATATTGGCGCAAAGCACATTAGCGTGGCTTAATAAGGCGCCCCTTGGCCTTCCCGCCACGGCCGCTGTGTGCATAATGACGAAACCGTCATCGGTGTTCACCTCTACGTCATTGAAATCACCCTGAATATCCATCAGGGATTCAAGCTCAATAAAACTCCCCTGGTCAGGTCTGAGGTTATAATAACTCTCTATTGACGGGAGTCTCTCTTTCAGATCACTGATCAATCCCTGGAACTCTCCATCAACAAATAGCATTTTGGGCTCGCAATCATTCAGGTTAAAACAGACCTCATCTGGAGAGAGCCGCCAGTTAATGGGCAGCATAATAGCACCCAGGGCGGCGGCAGCGCCGAAAAGGAGGAAATATTCGAGGCTGTTCTTTCCCAGGACCCCAATACGGTCGCCTTTTTTTATGCCTGAAGCCTGTAAACCGCGGGCCAGGCGATCCACATCTCCCTTGTATTGCGCAAAGGTCAGGGTCCGGCCGTCATCGGCCTCGAACCAGGCCTGTCTGTCCCAAAAGGTAACGGCATTACGCTTTATAAGGTCATAAACGGTAAAGTCACGGAGTCCCATTGACTATCCTCCTCGGTTGTAAAGAATCCGGGCCTATTGAAGATTTTCCCGCTGTTTGGCGGGAAAGAAGGCCCCGGTTTTGTTTGTACCCTAAAAGATGTATCAACTATAGGGAGGTAATGGCTGTCTCTTTAAGGCGATATCTAAATAGAAAGGGCGCCCAGATAAACCGGGATCTTCGACAGGCGTAAGGCATAAGGTATACGGCAAAAAACAGGAACAGCTCACTCCTTCAGCCTTAAGCCTTATTAATCGGCATCGCCGGATTTCAATCCCGCCATGGCGGGACAGCGCCCACTGAATCCTACCCCTTTAATGGGGGAGTTTCCTATATTCAAACAAAACCACAGGTCCACGCAGACAAAAAAGGGATAATTGACGGTGTCAGTCTTTGGCCAATTGGGCTTAAGCAATGATCTCCCCAAGGTTATATGGCATATTTGATAATGTCCAGAGGGTTAGCAGACTATAAACGGGTCAATTTTATCTGGGGAATGAGTTGTTTCTGACACTGGCCCAGAAAGTAATCATCCGTCATGCCGGCAATAAAATCACGCACAATTCCGGCAGGAGATGTGCTGTCCTTATATTCTGAAGACATACCCTCCAGGAACTCCCTGTATATATCGGAAGTCTCGTTCCCTTTCTCCAGGTCATTGAAATATCTTTCAAACAACAGTGTAAACATCAGCTCGATCTTTGGTGTCTGCTTCCAGATCAACTCATTCTTATAGATATATTTATAATTAAATTCCTTCAGCCTTTTAAGGGCCTCCCCCACCTCTTTACTAAAGCGCACATAGGGTTTATCCAGGCTGTCTTTAATAAGGTCCTCCACCAGGGTGTAGACAATGGTCCCATTAGTTTCACCCAGGATACGCCTGCAATCTTGGGGCAGATCACTCCTATTGATAAATCCGAGTCTGATGGCGTCTTCAATATCCCGGCCGATATAGCTGATGGTATCCGCCATTCTAACCACACAACCCTCCAGGGTCATGGGAAATATATCGATTGATTGATCATCCTCTTTCTCTTCTATCTCCTTTTGAAGAGTATGAAAATCCTTGTCTTTATGGGGATGCAAGGCCTGGCTGTGAAGCTCCCCGTCATGACACAGGATACCGTCAAGCGCCTGGAGGGTAAGATTCCAGCCTTTTCCTTTTCTTTCTATCTTTTCTAAAAACCTCACACCCTGCAAGTTATGAAGGAAATATCCCAGGCCGTATTCCCTGGACAACCTGGAGAGAGATGTCTCACCATCATGGCCAAACGGGGTATGACCAATATCATGGCCCAGGGCTATGGACTCAAGCAGGTCCTCGTTGAGTCTGAGAAGACGCCCGATCGTCCGGGATATCTTTGATACAAGCTGTACGTGAAGCACCCGATGGGTAATATGATCATTTTTTATAAGGTAGAAGACCTGTGTCTTATCGATATAGCGAGAGTAGGCCAGAGAATGGAGGATCCTGTCCGTATCAAGGGAAAAATTCTGCCTGTGTCCCTTGACTATTTTATCCTCCTCTTTTCGTCGCACGGCCTGACGGCTTGAACATGCGTATGGAGAGAGCCTTTTCTCTTCATCCCTATCAAGCTCGTCTTTTATCTTATTTAAATTTTTCCGGCTGTCCAATCGCTGTACCCCTCCTGCTGCCGACAGAATGCCTTGTTGATCTTGTAATGGTTTTCCATCCTCTGGATATTATCCCATGGGCCTGATCAGTTACCGGCAGTGATCGATGTTCAGGGCTATAAATCCGTATCCAAAAGATCTCAATGTCTGAAATCAGCCTGATCCTCAACCTGTCAATCTTTTCGCCTCTTCCATGCCGAGATCAAAGGCCTTCAGGTTGGATTCCAGGAATGCCTTTTTTGTGGAACCGGCGATTGTCTCTTTCATGCATTCCCCTGTTATAGAAGTTGCCCCTGAACCTGCCAACGCCCCAAGCATTACCATATTAAGGGAGAGCGGGTTGCCCGCCTCTTCTGCCAGCCTGGTTCCGTTCAGTGCGATCATATGGTCAATCCTGGCGCGGATCAGGTCCAGGACCTCATCCACGGGAGGATATTTACCCTGGCCCACAGAGACGGTAAAAGGAGGAAGAGGATGGGTGTTGGTGATTACCACGGTCTTCCTGTTGCATTTTGCCAGGGTTCTCAAGGTCTCCAGGGGCTCAAATCCTATCAGGATATCGGCCTCTCCGTCCGAAACGATAGGGCTGGTCACACCCCTCATCATAACATATGATTCCACCACACCACCCCTCTGGGCCATCCCGTGAATCTCGCTGACCACCGCCGGGATCCCCATGGATAATGCGGCCTCACCCAGGAGCCTTGACGCCAATAGATTCCCCTGACCGCCCACGCCGACAAATACGCATCTCCTTGTCTCCATATTATTCATCCTCTCACTCTTTCAACGGTAAAATGGCATTCTCAGGGCAGATCTGCGCGCATATTGAACAGCCATTACATAGGTTTTTATCGATTGAAACCCTGTCCCCTTCCAGGAACATGGCGGGACAGGCAAGCTGATTGATACAATCGCGGTGATCTTTGCATTTGTCGGAGTTCACATGGAACGGCCTGGTCCTCTTTTTCCGGCCAATGGCCTTTGCAAAAAGAGGGCACACCTCCTCTGATATGATCACTGAGATGCCGTTATATTCCTTTGCAGCCCTGACCGCCCCTATGGTCTTTTTTACCTTAAAGGGCCTTACCACGTGGACATCCTTCACGCCGCATCCCCTTACTACATCTTCGATTGAGATCAGGGTCCGCTCAACTCCCATGGGCCCTGTATCCACGCCCGGATGTGGCTGGTGCCCGGTCATGGCAGTGGTACCGTTGTCCAGGATCACCAGGGTGAATCTGTGGTTGTTGTGCACACCGTCTATCAGCCCGGTTATGCCTGAATGGAAAAAGGTTGAATCACCTATAAAGGAGACCACTTCCTGGTCAGTGGCCCGGGAAAAGCCGCAGGAGGAGCTTACGGATGATCCCATGCAGATGACAAAGTCTGCCATGGAGATGGGAGGCAGGAGTCCGAGTGTATAACATCCGATGTCGGTCGGATAAATGGCATCCGGGCCAAAGACCTGCTTTACGGCATAATAGGTGGCCCGGTGCGGACAACCGGCGCAGAGATTGGGCGGTCTCTCGGGCAGTTCCGGCAGATCCGACAGGTCAACCATCTCGGGCGCCTGATAATCAACGCCGAAGTATTCGGCCACAGCCTCGCGGACCATACCGGGATCATATTCAAAGAGACGCGAGAGCCGCCCGGCGCCTTTACCGTTGATCGGTATTGTGATCGCGTTTTCCTGGGCTATGACCTTGAGATCATTCTCCATTACAGGTTCCAGCTCTTCCACCACCAGAACCTTGTCCATCTGACTCAGAAAGCGCGTGCAGAGTCCCTTGGGAATGGGCCAGGAAAATCCTAATTTGAGGATACTCACCTTGTCTGACAGACCAAGATCCGTTATTGCGTCACTGACATAGTTCATGCTCACACCACTGGCCGCAATCCCCCATCTTCCATTGCCTATGATCCTGTTGAAGATGCTCTTCTCTGCCATTTCCTGTGCCTGATCATATCTCTCCAAAAGGAGCTTGTGCAGGTTTCGTGAGACCGCCGGCACTGTTACGAAACGGGAAGGGTTTTTCTTGAACGTATCCTTTGTCTTGATCGGCTTCAGTTCTCCAAGCCTTACGGCCCCCCTTATATGGTTCAACCGTGTGGTTGTCCTGATCATTACCGGCAGATCCAGCTCTTCTGAGAGATCAAAGGCGGCAACCGTCATCTCCTTCATTTCCTGTGTGCTGGTCGGCTCCAGCATGGGCAGACCCGACAGCCTCGCGTAATATCTGTTGTCCTGCTCGTTCTGACTCGAGAATAGTGACGGGTCATCCGCGGTTACAATAACCATGCCACCCTTGATTCCTACATATGCCAGGGTCATCAAGGGATCAGCCGCGACATTTACGCCCACATGCTTCATGGTCACCATGGTCCTCAGGCCAGAGACCGCCGCCCCCGCGCCTACCTCAAGGGCTACCTTCTCATTGGTGGAGTATTCAAAAAAGAGATCCGTCTCCCGGCTGATCTTGAAAAACTGCTCCGGGATCTCGGAAGAAGGGGTCCCTGGATAGCATGTAGCAAATGCCAATCCCGCCTCCAGTGCGCCTCGGGCAATCGCCTCATTGCCAAGGAGAAGCATCTCCTTTCCAGGAGAATCAACAAGTAATTTATGCATATTTACTCCTTAAAGTGTTACGTCATTTTAAAGCTTTCAGCCACCCCACTGTATCTCTTCCTGAGTTTTGGTTTTTCGATCTTGCCGGTGGGGTTCCTGGGAATGTCATCAAAGAAAACCTGTCTGGGTCTTTTATACCCTGGCAGGGATTCACAATGTTGGAACACCTCTTCCTCGGTCATCTCCTTACCGGGTTTTACCTGTATAACAGCGGCAGCTATCTCTCCCAGTCTCTCATCAGGGATACCTATCACAGCTGCATCCTGGATCTTTCCGTTCTCCATGAGTAGATCCTCTATCTCAACAGGGAATATATTTTCCCCGCCGGTGATAACAACGTCCTTTTTCCTGTCCACCAGATAGATGAAACCGTCCTCGTCACAGCGCGCCATGTCACCGGTCAGGAGCCATCCGTCTATGATAGCCTCCTTTGTGGCCTCGGGATTTTTATAGTATTCCTTCATTATGCCGGGCCCTTTTATTGCCAACTCGCCCGCCTCACCCCTTGGGACAGTATCCATATTATCATCAACGATCTTGTATTCCCAGTCAAAACCGGGGATGCCTATAGCGCCCACCTTATGAAGATTTTCCAGGCCGAGATGGACGCATCCCGGTCCCGTGCTTTCACTGAGCCCGTAGTTTGTATCATATTCATGTCCGGGAAAGACCTTTTTCCAGTTTTTGATCAGACTGGGCGGAACAGGCTGGGCGCCGATATGCATGAGGCGCCATTGATCAAGCTTGAAGTCCTCTAATCTGACCCTGCCGTCTTCGATCGCTATCAGTATATCCTGTGCCCATGGAACCAGCAACCAGACAATCGTGGCCTGTTCTTCAGATACCGCTTCAAGTATCCACTCGGGCCTTACCCCCTTTAAGATAACCGCCCTGGCCCCCACGATAAGATTTCCGAACCAGTGCATCTTGGCCCCTGTATGATATAAAGGAGGGATACAGAGAAAATTGTCTTCGTGGGTCTGATTATGATGGCGGTTTTCAATGACACACGCGAATTCCAGATTTCTGTGGGTCAGGAGGATCGGTTTTGGAGCGCCGGTGGTGCCTGAAGTAAAATAGAGACCAGCCTCATCAGAAAGGTCTATTGGAATATCAGGATTATCTGTTGATCCTGTCTTTATAAAACCCTCAAACTGCTCCGTATAATCCGGCCTTTTATCCGGGTGTCCGAGAAAAATAAAATCCCTTATGGTCACGAGCTCATCCCTGATCCCATCTATACGATCTATAAATTCCTCGCCAAAAACGATGGCCTTTCCTTCCGCGATCTCCGCGCAATAACGGATGTCCTCTGCAAGAAACCTGAAATTCAAAGGAACGGCCCAGGCTCCGGTCCTCAGGATTCCGAAATAGACCGGAAGCCATTCGAGGCAATTCACCGTAAGGTGAATGACCTTGTCGCCTTTATTAATACCTTTTGCGATCAGGGCATTGGCAATTCGGTTGGCCATGTCATCAAACTCGCGCCATGTGATCTCCCTCCTTATTCCCCTGTCAGGATCTCTTTCTACCAGGGCAATCTCATCACCATACATCCTGGCGTTTCCGGCCAATATCTCACCGATAATCATCTCTTAACCCCGGCTCATTGATGTGCGATAAAAATCAATTTCGGACAAGAGTGGTTTTAAAACCTGTAAAACGGTATCGAATCAACAAATAGCTGTCAAGATTAAATAAAAGGCAAAGACCGACTGCGTCAAGGATAAGGCGGTTGCCCTTTATCCTCTATGACAATCCGCTCATCTAGGGATTAAGATATGCCTTGGCAACAGGCAGGAAAGGAGATGTTTTGAATCTATCTACGAATTCCTTAAGGATCTCCTCAGACTCTCCCTGCCTGTGCGCGAGCCTGTAGACCCTCGCCAGGCTGAGCATGGCCTGCTCATTGAAGAAGTCGTCAGGACCGGAGGTTAGCTCTTTAAGTATCCGGATCGCCTTATCTAATTCACCCTTTTCCTCATAACAGACAGCCAGCGCCATTCTCGCGAGTGATTGATATGGATCATTATCAGCTACCTTATCTAAAAATTGTTGGTACTGGAAGATAGCTTTATCATAATTTTTTTGGATAAAATTGATATAAGCCAATTCAGGGAGAGCCAGTCTTGCTGCCTTTGAGATGCCATACTTGTCCGTGACCTGTTGAAACAATTCTTCTGATTTTTTTAACTCATCCGGCTTCGTATCAGGGCCCATGTTTTTGACCATGGTGTAATAGGCTACATTATAGGCCTCCTGGCCCTTTTTATTAACATGCTTTAGATATGTATTGATCCCGAGGAATATAAGCAATAGGCCAACCACCACCATACCGAGGTATCCAAACAGACGTGAAT
This sequence comes from Deltaproteobacteria bacterium, assembly GCA_019313825.1. Lineage (GTDB taxonomy): Bacteria > Desulfobacterota > DSM-4660 > Desulfatiglandales > HGW-15 > JAFDAM01. The sequence continues at coordinate 23,902 of JAFDAM010000002.1, read as the reverse complement.
GCTCCCTTGCAAAGATGATTGCCCTTGCGGAAAAGGTCAGGAATTCATCTGATGTTTTTAAGAGCTTTTTACGGGATATCTTTTTCTTTGCCATTGACTATCAGTCCTGAATTAATTAAATGCTTAATTTGTCTAACAAAAGCATTATGTCCGGTCAAGATAAAAAGATCTCTTGTCTTTTTAGACCTGAATACATAATAATCAAGATACGTATCTTTAGGCAAGATTGGACCTATAATAACACACATGGATATCTTTCTATACTATCTTCATTCTCTTCCCAATTACCTTATCTATCTGCTTTTGGGGATAAGCGCGTTTGTGGAAAACATCTTTCCACCGATTCCCGGTGATACTATCACTGCATTTGGTGCATTCCTGGTAGGCATCGGCGGGCTTGATTTTTTCGGTGTCTATCTCTCTACTACCATTGGGAGCCTTTTGGGATTCATGTCTCTGTTCTGGATTGGAACCTATCTGGGACGACGCTTTTTTATCAAAAGAGAATATAGATTCTTTAAAGCCGCGGATATCATTAGGGCGGAGGAATGGTTTAAAAGGTACGGTTACTTTATGATCACCTTAAACAGGTTTCTACCCGGTCTCCGCTCCGCCATATCCGTTGCGGGCGGAATATCAGGATTGAGATCGTTCAGAGTTACTATTCTGGCCCTTGCGAGTTGCGCGACGTGGAATCTTATCTGGATATTCATGGGTTATATTTTGGGAAACAACTGGGAGATGGTTGAGGCAAAGATCTCTACAATTCTGGTTAGATACAACCTTTCAGTACTTATCCTATTCATTTTGTTTGTCATTTTTCTTATTATCAGGAAATGGTGCAGGCGAAAGAGGTAAGGGTATTCAGGGTGCTTTATTAGCCTTGACACATGATTTCCTGCTATTTAGTATAGCTAAGAATTCATCAGGAGAATAGAATGTCAAATGTCGTTGTTATAGGAACCCAGTGGGGTGATGAAGGCAAGGGGAAAATTGTTGATCTTCTGTCATCCAAGGCCGATCTGGTTGTCAGGTATCAGGGAGGAAATAATGCAGGCCATACGCTTGTGGTCGACGGAGAGCAAACCATCTGTCATCTTATCCCTTCCGGGATCCTTCATAAGGATAAAAAATGTCTGATCGGGAACGGGGTAGTAGTTGATCCCGAAGTCCTTTTAGAAGAGATCAATAAACTGAAGGGAAGAGGTATCTCTATAAGTCCCGATAACCTCTCTATCAGCGAAAAGGCCCATCTCATAATGCCCTACCACCAGGCCGTCGATCTTGCGAGAGAAGAGGCCAAGGGCAGCGATAAGATAGGGACAACGGGTCGCGGGATAGGCCCATGCTATGAAGACAAGGTAGGAAGAAGGGGGGTCAGGGCCATAGACCTCCTGGAACCGGAGACCCTGGAGGAGAAGATCAGAGCCAATCTCAAAGAGAAAAACTTCTTCCTCACAAAATTATTAAATGCGGAACCTCTGGAGTTCCAGCCTATCTTTGACAGCTATTCAGAGATGGCTGAAAAGCTGCGTCCTTTTATCTCCGATGTCTCTGTAGAGATTGACAACGCTATAAGATCAGGCAAAAAGATCCTTTTTGAAGGGGCCCAAGGTACACACCTGGATATAGACCATGGGACCTATCCGTTTGTCACCTCATCCAACCCCGTATCCGGTGGTGTATGCGCGGGCGCTGGTGTAGGCCCTGACAAGCTTCATCACATCGTTGGAATTATAAAGGCTTACACAACAAGGGTCGGAGCGGGACCTTTCACTACAGAACTACTGGATGAAACAGGGGATTATATCCAGGAAAAAGGAGCCGAATTCGGTGCCACTACAGGCCGACGCCGGCGTTGCGGCTGGCTTGATCTTGTGATGATGAAGGATTCCATTCGTTATAACGGCCTTACAAGCCTGGCAATAACCAAACTGGATGTCCTTACGGGCCTGGACAAATTGAAGATATGCGTTGCCTATGATCTTGATGGCGAAAAGATCTATTCCAGTCCGGCAAGTCTCAAAAAACTTGCCAAGTGTACGCCTATTTACGAAGAGTTTCCTGGATGGAAAGAGGACATTTCCTCTGCCAGGAGCCTTGATCAGTTGCCACGGACGGCAAGGTACTACTTAAAGAGGATCGAGGAGATTACCGATGTGCTTTTTTCACTTGTCTCTGTAGGCCCCATGCGTGAGCAGACCATTGAGTTAATGGACCAGTTTTAATAAAGATATCCTTAAGTAGTTGCATTTGTTTCAAATAAGTTCGAGGCAATCACAAGCTTTGTCTCGAACTTTTAGTCTCTGGATCTGAACATCAAACCATAGTATTATAGAAGGACATGCCCACCTTCGAAAAAAAATATGATGTAACAGTAGTTGGCGCGGGTCACGCTGGATGCGAAGCCGCGCTTGCGGCAGCCCGAATGGGGCACCCCACGCTGCTCATCACTATTAATCTCGACAATATCGCCGCCATGAGCTGTAACCCGGCCATCGGCGGGCTGGCCAAGGGCCACCTGGTAAAAGAGATCGATGCCCTCGGCGGTGAGATGGCCAAAAACGCCGACCAGACCGGCATCCAGTTCAGGCGGCTGAACACTCGTAAGGGCGTGGCTGTCCAGGGATCAAGGTCACAGAATGATCGGGATCTCTACAGGAGACGGATGAAATCGGTCATTGAGTCACAGCCTAACCTGGATATCAGACAGGCCATGGTCGACGGGCTCCTGTTGAAAGACAGAAAGGTCTATGGTGTAGAGACCCAGACTCATGAACGGTTCTTGTCCGGGACCGTTATCCTGACCACCGGGACTTTCTTAAACGGCCTTATACACATCGGCCTTGACCAATTCCCTGCCGGACGTATGGGCGACCCGTCTTCCACGGTCCTCTCAGAGCAGCTTAAAAGATTAGGATTTGAGATAGGGAGGCTGAAGACAGGAACAACACCCCGCCTGAACGGCAATACTATTGATTATGGAAACCTCACGATCCAGCCTGGTGATGAAAATCCGAGGCCGTTCTCCTTTACAACCACCGAGATACCCCTGCCCCAGGTGCCGTGTCACATCACCTATACCAATAAAAATAGTCACGAGTTCATCAGGCAGGGTCTGGATCGCTCCCCCCTTTTCAGCGGCATTATAAAAGGCGTGGGGGCCAGGTACTGCCCGTCTATCGAGGACAAGGTAGTCCGCTTTGAAGAGAGGGAGAGGCATCAGATATTCCTGGAGCCCGAGGGCCTTGATACGGACGAGGTTTACCCGAACGGGCTAGCCACCAGCCTGCCGACGGATATACAGCTCAAGATGGTGCGATCCATTCCAGGGCTGGAAAACGCCGAGATCCTCAAACCGGGTTATGCCATAGAATACGATTACATCAACCCCATCCAGTTGAAGCCCACTCAGGAAACGAAATTAATTGAAGGCCTCTATCATGCCGGTCAGATCAACGGGACCTCCGGCTACGAGGAGGCTGCTGCTCAGGGTCTGATGGCAGGCATAAACGCGGTCTTAAAGATTCGCGGCGATGATCCATTAATACTTGGGAGGTCAATGGCCTATACTGGTGTGCTGATCGATGACCTGGTCACCAAGGGGACCAAGGAGCCTTACAGAATGTTTACCTCTCGGGCCGAATATCGCCTCCTACTGAGGGAAGACAATGCCGACTTCAGATTCAGGGATCTGGGACACAGGCTGGGCCTGGTCCCTGATGATGTCTACAGCCAATTTTGTAAGAAAAGGGATATGACGGACAATCTCTTATGTCGTTTAAACGAGTTCAAGATAAGGCCTGAGTCCGGGATACTGGATAAGCTGAAGGATCTTGGGTCCACGCCTATAAAAAATCTGACATCGCTTGCCAGGCTATTGAGAAGAACTGAGATATTTTTCGAACATCTCTCCCTCTTTGATCCTGATCTCGATGACATTGAACAGGTGGTTGCCGAAGAGGTGGAGGCCAGGATTAAATACGAGGGTTATATTCGCCGCCAGGAGCAGCAGGTGGAAAAACTGAAAAAGATGGAAGACATGAAACTGCCGGAATCATTAGATTATGAAACGGTCTATGGGCTCACCAAGGAGGTGCTGGAGAAGCTGAGCAGGGTGAAACCCATATCACTCGGCCAGGCCTCAAGGATCTCCGGGGTAACGCCGGCTGCCCTGATGGCCATTCAGGTTCACTTTAAAAAGATGGGCGCAGGTTCTCATGGCGAGGCAAAAAAAGTAGGGGGCATGGAGATAAATAAATCTAAAGTATATTCTTCATCCCTCAATAATGTCAGATAGAACATAGATGGCTATTTTTGGCAATTTAACCTTTTTAAGGCTGAACTTTCTCTTACAGCTTTTATTATTTGAAAAATAAAAAAAATAATGTATACATGTATTAATCTCAGATAATGGAGGGCTACAATGAAGGTTCAATGTCCAGATTGCAAGGCCAATTATAAGATAGATATTTCAAAGATCGCTGAGATTCCGGAAAAGGGCGTCCATATGACTTGCCCCAAGTGTAAAGGCAGCATCCTTATCAAGATAAAGCCCGAACCTAAAAAAGAAGAACAGCAGGATACAATAATCATCTGTCCTAAATGCAGTCATGTGAATATATCAACTAAAACTTGTGTCAGTTGCGGAAATATCTTCACAAAAGAAGAAACAGAAAAGTTATCCATAGCTATTGACAAAGAGGAATGAACCGCCTCCCAGCCCCGCTTTATCGAGATCCTTCAGAGACAAATTTATCTGCCTTTGGCAGCTTGACAGAGACATTAAGGGCATCAAGAACTTTTTCCGGAGTTATCGGCAGGTCTTTTATTCTTATACCAGCGGCATCATAGACGGCATTCCCAATCGCAGCAGCAACGGCATCAATGCCATTCTCTCCAACGCTTTTCGCGCCGAACGGGCCTGAAGCGGATGGATCTTCCACAATTATCAGATCTATCTCCGGTAGATCCATGACGGTAGGGACCTTATAGTCTGTAAAACCGATACTCATGACATTACCGGTATGTTTATCTACAAGGTAATCCTCTATCAAGCTGAAGCCGATCGCTTGAAGTATCGCACCCTCGAGCTGTCCCTCCACGCTCATCGGGTTTATTGCCTTGCCAATGTCATGGGCGGCCACCAGTTTTAATACCTTGACATCCCCGCTCACAGTATTCACCTCTACATCGGCAAAGACCGCCTGGAATGACGGGGGATTGCCCTCTGCTTCCCATGAACATGACCCTATTATCTGTGCGGCTTCCCCATTCAGGTTATAGACCGTATCTCCGGCTACATCTGCGACAGAGATCCATCTTTCAGGGGATCCTTTGACAGAGATCTTTCCCTCGCTGATATCCAGATCATCGGGCGATATTTCGAGCATCTGACCCGCTTTCTCCATGAGTTTCTGCCTGGCATCGGCCGCGGCCCTCTTAACCGCGTTCCCCATCACATATGTTGTCCTGCTGCCATGCTGACCAACATCAAACATGGTAACATCCGTATCTCCCTTGATTACGTGAACATCCCCTGAACGGAGTCCCAGCTCTTCGGCAACGATCTGTGCCATAACACCTGTAGCGCCCTGTCCCAGTTCAGACACGCTCATTACTAGATTGGCAGAGCCATCCCCGTTAAGTTTAATAAATGCGTTACGGTTCTCAGTGGCAATGAACTGCTCCTCCAGGTTGTACTCCAGCTTTACAGGCCTACGTGTCTTCTTTGCCAATATGATACACACCGGTTCAGCCCTCAGGCTCAATCCAATCCCAAAGGCTCCTCCCACATGCGGTGTTATCCACCTGATCATCCCCTCGGGCATGTCAAACAGATCGGCGATCTTTTTTCTGGCGAGATATACCTCCTGATCCGAAGACCAGATTGTCAGCCTACGGCTTGCGTCAAAGCTGGCGATACATGCGGTCGTCTCCAAAGGGCAATGTTTCTGTTTGGATGTGCGGAACGTCTCCTCTATTACATAGTCGGCTTCCCGGAAGCCCTTCTCCACATCGCCCCTGGTTGGCGGAAACAGATCATTCCAACCCACATTGCTTTCTGCAAAGTCATGTATCCTGGGGGCGCCCTGCTCCATGGCCTCTATCGGATCGAACACGGCGGGCAATTCCTCATACTCCACATCAATCAAATCCAGAGCCTCCCGGGCTGTGTCCTCATCCATAGCAGCTACGGCGGCCACGGCATCACCGATATAACGTGCCTTGTCACTCAAGACATACTGGTCTCTCGATTCGCTCGATTCTCCCCGCCGGTCAATCATCGGGGACTTGCCCATATTGATCTTTTTCTTTGGCACATCTTCAAATGTGATCACTGCTTCAACGCCGGCAAGCCCCTCTGCCCTGGATCTATCTATCTTAAGGATCTTTGCATGCGCATAGGGACTCCTGAGTATCTTTGCGGTCAGCATTCCCGGCAGTTTCAGGTCAACGGTATACCTGGCCTCACCGGTTGCCTTGGCAAACGCATCGGGTTGGGGAAGTCGTTTTCCCACAATTAATAGTTCTTTATCCATGATGGTTTACATATGTTACATGGAATGTACCCTTTATCCGAGGCCTCCTGAATCGACCTGAAAGAGATCCTGTATTCCGGCGATATCCTCTCCGCCCACCTGCAGTCATGCCGGTGGAATTTTCCTGCCTTCAAGCTCCCGATATATTCAATTGTATCAGCTTGCTCGACCTTTTGATCATCAGCCTTTGTGCCTATTGATTGTTGTGTGAACACATGCCTGAAAGGCAGCCTGCTAAAAATTATTAATGGGCGGTCATTGGCCGCCCGGTATAAGAGATAAATACATGTGATTACTAAAAACAGATCTGGGATCCACATGCCTATGGAAGGTGCCACGACCCCCATTTCGCAGATATACCTCACGCTCATCAAACAGACGTAATATGCAAGGGAAACAAAAAGGCTTATGACAATACCCTTGGTTCGTCCGCTGGCTCTTATATGTGCGCCTAAAGGGGCGCCTATAATACCCATAAAGAAGATCGCCATGGGAATTGAAAACATCTCAAAAAGCTTTATACCCATCTGCCTATTTTCTGCAACCTCTTCCGGTGTTGATTTCAGATTGCGGATCAATTCCCCGATAAACATCTCTTTTGGTTCTTTCTCTCTAGAGACAATAGAGGACATTATATCTTTCAAGTCTATATTCAGATCATAGGTGTCAAATTTGACAGTCCTGGCCTTCTTAAAATCTTTGTCCACCGAGAAGATTGTGCCGTCAATAAAATAGATGGTTACCATACCCGCCCCTCGGTTCGACAGAATCTTGCCTCTCTTTGCGACTATAGTATTTGAATTTGGTTTACTCCGTTTATCCACCACAAACAGGTCTTTCATGGTCCTTTCCCTGGCGGAAAAGCTATTGACATAAAAAACCACATCATCAAACGGTTCACAAAAGATTCTTTCCTTTACGGCTACGTCAGCCGTTGACTCTATGATCCTGAATATCACGTCCTTATATGATCTGTTTCCCCAGGGGACACCGTATATGGCAATAAGGCTCGCAATCAGATAACTCATAAAAGAAAAAAAGATAACAGGTGGCAGCATCTGATAAAGACTGATACCTGAAGCATTGAAGGCTATGACCTCATTATCACTGGATAGGCGAAGAAAGGTAAGCAACACGCACATCAGGCATGAGACCGGCAGGGAATAGATGACGACGCGCGGCAGCAGGCAAAGTATTATTTTCAGTACATGCCAGGGATTTACACGCTGATTGACAAGCAATTCTGTAATCCCCATCATCCTGGTCGCCATTATAATGAAGATAAAGATCGAAAGGGTGACTAAAAAAATGGAGAAGATCTCCCGGGAGATATATTTATTAATGGTTAATCTCAATGACCATACCTTTGATAACAAGTTAGTCTTTTCAATCATCCAGTTACAGCAGAAGGACGGTTGTAACCGTTCACGGTTTCAACGGTTCAGAGTTCAGAGGTTGTAGGTTCACATCAAACACGCCTGCCATATGTCGTGCAGGTCTTAACCATTGATTCGGAGACAAAGCGGGAGTTTGTTCACTTTCTAAAGTATGCAAAAGAGTCTTGTGCCAAAGTCCGGAAAGAGCTTTGCGTGGCAGTGGATCAACAGTACATAACGAAAGTTGAATTTCAGGATGTTTATGATCATGCCGGACGCACCTGCGTTGCCATCCGTGGTTTCATCAAACACTTTCAGCCCTACAAGCAGGGTCAACAAAAAAACAACCCTGAACCTATGAACGCTTATGGATAATTAAATACCTAAATAAAGGCTAAAAAGCAATAACATATACTCTGGACGGTGATGAATGCAGATGATAATCATCCCATTTCGTAACTGCTCATGTATATAGGCTGTAAGCATTTAGACTGTAGGAGAGAATCATGCGTGATCATAGGTCGCTCAGAGCGTTTGAATTGGCTGTTGAGACTGAGAAGGTTTTGGGCGCCCTGCTTCGATCAATGGGAAAAACCTAATAGCCTTTAGCCTACAGCCTAAACAACCTGAATGGTTACGGAGATTGTTGTATATGACAAGGTCAGTTTCCAAAAAAAACAAAACCACCAGGAATGCTGGTGGTTTTGTCTGAAACTTCCGCTCTGATTACTTGTGATTAAATATCTGATTAAAAGATAGTATCTTATATTAGGATCAAATTTTCACGTATAAACCTGTTTTCGCACTCTTTATCTTGCCCTGCGCCTTCAGTCTATAAATAATGTCTCGTATCTTCTTTTCTTTAAAACCTGTTTTGGTTTGCAATGTTGCGGTTCGAACGCCTTTCTTGCTTCTTTGTATAATCTTCATGACAGTATCACTTGCCGGCGCCCTTTTTTTTGCCTTTCGGACAACGGCTTTCCTTTTAACCACCTTCTTTTTGGCTTTCTTGGCCTTAACCCCGGGTTTTGCTTTTGCTTTTTTAGGGGCCGTTGCAAGCTTGTCCAGCTTTTTCGCCAATCTTTCAGTTTTTTTTGTGAGTGACTTAAGCTCCTTTACCACGGATTGGAGATCCTTCTTCATTGTTTTCATATATCTACCTCCTTGGAATTTACGTTGTTATAGGATTACACCGGACATTCCTAAAAATCAAGATCATTCATTGATAAACCGTCTTTTATTGACATATCATCAAAATCCTGAACAATGCGGAAACTACTCTTACTCAAACATAAAAAACCCATCTAATTCGATAGGCCATCTATTACTTAAAGCGATAAGTAACTAAACCATGGGAGGTATCATATGGCGATACGCTTACCTTCACTCGATCTCCCTGTATCACCTTAATCCTGTACTTTTTCATACGACCTGAAAGAACAGCCCTCACTGTGACATTATTATCACAGTCAATCTCCATGGTTCCACGGCCCATCACCCTGGATACTACGCCTTCCATCTCAATTAAATCATCTCTACTCAATGCATTCGCCTCATAACATCAAATTCAATTCAATAAAGTATTGTACCCTACCAATACCTTATTAGTCAACAGGTTTCAGCTCTATAATGCATATTTTCAATCGCGATTCGTAATGGTTCTTCATCGTTTCATCGGCGACTAGGGCATAGGCCTTGGTCTTTATATGGTGCCTAATACATTATTTCTATTTCCATTTTACGCCTCTGAATATCGCGTCTTTATTTATATTCTCTTTATACTTAATTACAGTTTCAATCATCTGAGACAGGACCTCATCCGTGAGTAAATGAGGTTTGAGCCCCAGTTCTATAAGCCCCGTGTGTGAAGGATTGTAATAATGCTCCTCTGCCTCCACCCTGGGATTTTCAATGGATTTTATCTCCACCTTGAGGCCGAGTATCTGCCCTACCCTTTGGACCTTCTCAGCCAATTCGTTCACTGAGAATGTTTCCACAAACTGGTTGAAGATACGCAACTCCCCTTGTTTTGCAGGATTCTCGAGAGAGAGCCGCACGCAGTTCAGTGTGTCTTTGATGTTCAGATAGCCCCGTATCTGCCCTCCCCCGCCATATACGGTTAGGGGATAACCAATGACTGCCTGAACGACAAAACGATTTAAAACAGTGCCAAAAAGTTCGTCATAGTTAAAGAACGGCATCAAAAGTTCATCTTCCCCGGTTTCTTCCGTAACAAGACCATATACAGGCCCCTGCATCAGGTCCGTTACTCGTAAACCCCAGGTGCGAACATAAAACCACAAGAGATCAGTATCCATAATCTTGGTCGTATGATATAGACTGCCGGCCTGGCGAGGATAGAGGAAGCGCTGTTTTCGACCCTTATATTCCACATCCAGCCAGCCCTCTTCGATATCGATATTGGGCGTTCCATACTCCCCCATAGTTCCTATTTTTACTATATGGGTTTCGGGACAAAACTCCTTTACCGCGTATATAAGATTTGATGTAACCAGGAGATTGTTCTGGATCGTGTTTATGATCGCTGCACGTCGATGAAGCATTGAATACGGAGCGGAAGGCTGCTCAGCATAATGGACTATGCCTTCAGGCGAAAAGGACTTAAACACTTCCTCCATAAAATCCCATTGCGTCAGGTCCCCTATAAAGACTCTAACCTTATGCCCGGATAGAGATTCCCACAGACGAACGCGCTCATAAAGATCGGGCACCTCAAACAGGGGCGCCGTGTCCTCTTCCTTACATAACTTTCTGCGGAGGTAATTATCCGCCACAGCCACTTCATGGCCCCTAGCGCTCAGTCGCATTGCTGTGGGCCAACCAAGATAACCATCACCGCCCAAAATCAGTATCTTCATCAGTAGTTCCTATCTTCGTAACGAAAAGTTTAACAATTTCAGTTTTCCCAATACAGTTACAGGAATAGAGGATTAGAGGATTAGAGGATTAAAGGATTAAAGGATAACTGATATAAAGAAAATAATCCTATTTCGATTTTAAAGACTTGATAAGTCCATTAAGCATTAAACTGATTTCCTCGCATTCTTTTTCCATTCCCCCATATACTTCTGCATCAAGGAATGTAAGATCTTTCGATAGAAGCAGGAAATATCTTAACTCTTCAAGCGATCCACGAGCCATATAAAGGAAGTTCAAATACTCTTTTGTTGTATTGCGGCTCTGCCCTTCTACAATATTTGAAGGTATTGAACAGGATGCACGCTTAATTTGGTCAACCAAACCATAAGTTTCGGTTTTTGGAAACTTTGTTGTAATTCGATATACTTCAAGTACTAAAGCATGGGGTTTTTGCCATACTTTCAATTTTTTCCAGTGCAGCGCCATTTATTCCCCTTCTCTTATTCCCTCCCTCTCATCCTTTAATCCCTTACTCCTCTAATCCTATAATCCTATAATCCTATAATCCTTTAATCCTCTAATCCTTGACTCCTGTAATCCTCTAATCCTCTAATCCTCTAATCCTTTAATCCTCTAATCCTATAATCCTTGACTCCAATGATCCTGCCCTTAAATAGGCCAATACCGTTCCGAAGGGTGTCCCTCCTTATCCATAGATTCCTCTAACAATTCATTTTCCTTTAGAAATTCTATCAATTGGTCCCGGCTCAAGGGCTCTTCGTTTCCCGAATGATAGGGGTTTGTCACTTCATCCGAGACGATATCGGGATATTCCTTATAAATATTGTAGTTGAGACCAGTGAAAGCAGGGGCAACCACAAAGTAACGTTCCAGTTCCAAGGCCCTCCTGATCTCTTCAAGATTCATCAACTCTTCATACATCTTTTCACCAGGCTTTGTGCCGATATATTCAATCTTAATATCTTCCGGACGGCGCCCATATTCAGGAGCCAATTCCTGAATCATGACTTCCGCCAAATCCTGTATACGAATCACAGGCATCTTCGTTACAAAGACCTCGCCACCTTTTGCAAGACCGGCAGAATCGATTACAAGACGCACTGCCTCTCTTATGCTCATGATAAAACGGGTCATCTCTTTATCAGTAATGGTAACCGGTCCGCCTTGCCGAATCTGCTCCCGAAAAATCGGAATAACGGAACCCCTGGAACCGAGAACATTACCGAACCGCGTAGAAGCAAAGACAGGGCCGTTTTCCCTTTGATTACTGCTTGCGGCAGTCATGAGCCGTTCTCCCATGAGTTTGGATGTGCCCATAACATTTGTTGGGTTTACGGCCTTATCAGAACTTGTGAATATAACACACCCCACACGGCACTCTGAAGCGGCGGCGATAATATTCTGAACCCCCAGAATATTGGTCTGCACTGCCTCAAAAGGAGAACGTTCGCACAGGATGACATGCTTGAAGGCAGCCGTATGAAAAACTACATCTACATCTTTCATAATCCTGCAAAGTTTACGTTCATCTCTTACATCTGCCAGCGCAAAGCGGACATTTGACCGATCAGAGAACCTTTGTTCAAGAAAAAACAGGTCGCTCTCGTTATTATCTATCCCGACCAACTCAGCAGCCGCATTTTCCTCTGCCAGTTGCCGAAACAGCTCTCTCCCAATAGTTCCGCATGCCCCTGTGACTAAGATCCTTTTATCCCGGAAAAAATCGTCCATATGTAAAAAACTCCTTTGTTACTTTTATCTCAACCTACCCACGATCACACTTTCCCTTGGAGTAAATCGATACAAACAATAATTTCAGTTATCATTTATCGGCTACTTTTACATTTCTTACTTGAAGCAGAATAATGTCGAAATAGTATAATCTTCTTTACAAATTGTCAAAAAGCCCTTTTTGCGGTTATCAGTTTTGTTGGATTATATCAATAGATGAATTGTGATGAAAAGAAGTATATGAAGAAATAATTGAATGGAGTAAGGATGGGAATACGGGGAAAATGCAAAGCTCTCTGCTTAAAGACATAATCGGGAAAGGACGAAAGTGTTGAGGGTTTTACCGAAAAGCGCCCTCCACACTGACGGCGGATCTTCGACCCGCCAAAATAACGGCGCGTAAACCTTAGGCAATAATCGGTAAAAATGGAGCGGAAGGTCTATAAGAGGTTGTAGATAGTTTACTCCTTATTACTTTCATCCCCTGCAGGCTCTCTTGTCTTTGTATCCTGATTTGTTTTTAAAAAATCGTTTAAGTATAGATTAAGAAGGACTAATTTTGAGTAGACCAGTTTTATTCTTTCCTGCAATTCGTCATCAGAAAGATCCTTTAAAACAGGATATTTTTCTCTCAATTTCATTAATGCCGATCCAGTATCAACCTCAACAAACGGGACTTTGAGGGCCTCCTGAAGAGTCTTATCAACCCGTTCCCAGTTCTCATCCATATCGACCATTTTTTTCCAGTTATTATCCACGAATCGCCATGAACTGCCTGTCCACTTGTCAATCTTCACAAGAGAAATTCCTGTTTTTTTAATTTCATATCTGGGAGCAAAATAGTGAAAATACAGGAAAGCAAGTAAAAGACCTATTATGACTCCAAAAATAAGATATTTTTTATTGCTACTTTTCATTATTAAGACCTCTCGTCATCTGCCGTTTGTGGTAAATATTCAGGCATTAAGTCTTTTAAAGCCTTCCTTATCCCTTCCCCATCCTGATCAACGATCATCTCCATATACTTATCCATATTACTATTTATAGTATCGATTCTTCTAACCGGTCCTTGACCTCGAATCACCATAATCTTTTCATGTGAAGTCCAAACAATTCCTTCTCCATCAGTGATTAACTCTTCATACAATTTTTCTCCCGGTCTGAGACCGACATACTTTATCTCAATATCCACTTCAGGTTCAAAGCCTGAAAGGCTTATAAGATCCTTGGCCATTTCGACAATCTTTACCGGAGTACCCATATCCAGAATAAATATCTCACCACCTTCCCCCATTGAAGCGGCCTGAAGAATGAGTTGGCATGCCTCTGGAATGGTCATAAAATACCTTGTCATATCGGGATGAGTGATAGTTACCGGACCTCCTTTTTCAATCTGTTTTTTAAACAACGGCACCACGCTGCCGACACTTCCAACCACATTGCCAAATCTTACAGTCATAAATCTGGTCTTAACTGACCCGTCCCCATTTTGGGCCTGAACCAAAATCTCGGCAAGTCTTTTCGATGCCCCCATCACATTGACAGGACGTACTGCCTTGTCGGTAGAAACAAGCACAAATCTTTCCACTTCAAATCCACGAGCCACCTCGATGACATTACGGGAACCCATTACGTTATTACTTAAGGCCTCCCACGGATTTATTTCAAGCATGGGCACGTGCTTGTAAGCTGCCGCATGAAATACCACATGAGGTCTTTCCTCTTCAAAGACCTTTTCCAACTGAATAAGATCTAAAATATCCGCAAGTTTTGTAACAATGTTGATGTATTGAAAGCTCTCCTTGAGCTCCAGTTCTATCTCATACAGGGGACTCTCCGCCCTTTCATAGAGTATAATGCTTTCCGGTGAATACCTGCAGACCTGACGGCAAAGCTCCGAGCCTATTGACCCGCCAGCGCCTGTTATCAGTACCCTCTTTCCTTTCAGGTACGCGCCGATGCTTTCTTCATCCAGATGGACAGTGTCCCTGCCCAAGAGGTCTGTATAAGCCACATCTCGAATGGCCTTAACAGTCACCCTGCCATCAATAAGTTCACCCATGCCCGGCACGGTCTTGAAAGGTATACCACTCTCTTCACAATGAGCCACGATCCTGCGCATGTCTGCTGCTGAAACCGACGGCATGGCAATTAACAGTTCTTCTACATTCAATTGCCTAACAATAGATTGAATCTCATCCATATTGCCCAACACAGGGACGCCATGGATCTGGAGGTTGGCTTTTGAAGGGTCACCATCCACGAACCCTGCCACCTGATATCCCAAATTAGAATGATCATGAATCTCTCTACATATCTTTTCTCCGCAATCACCAGCGCCGATTATTATTAGCTTTTTCCGGTGACGTTTTTGTCTGGTGAATTGAGGGAAAAATCCTCTCGGCAAATTATGCGAAGGATCATTACCGGCGGTTATCCAAAAATAGAGTCTTATCCCAACCCTGTTTCCGGATATCAACATCAGTGTAAGAAACCAGTCAATGATAAATATAGAACGAGAAAAACCTGTTATTCCATGAACAAAAATAATGAATAATATAATTATAAGAGAAGCGAGGCTACCTGCCTTTAAAATATTAACTAAATCCGTCAGACTCGTATATCGCCACATCCCCTGATAAAGATCCAAAAGATAAAAGGTCAAGATTTTAATAATGATAATGAGTGGCAGGACCCTCTGAAAAGTAAAATATATTTCCTGTGGAATGGAAAAATTGAAGCGCAGAAGATAGGCAAAGTACCACGAAAAGGCCACCAAGAGGATATCAGTGAACAATATGATATAATAATTTTTATAAAAGTATCTTTTCATTGCTGACTATATATGAAATGGTCGCCTTCGGCAATTTATCTAACTTCTCGTTTGGATAAATATGTATCAAAACAAGACTTTTATGTAAAGCAGATATCCATCATCCAAGCATACAGCCTGCCTATAAGGACCGGCAAATAGGTGCCCCTTTCTTTCATACTTCCTGTTGAACATCATGGCGTAGCGGGAAAAGAGGTCTCTCATTGGTTCATGAAGTTCATCCTCGCGCGGACTCACAAGCAAATGAATATGTTAGGCATGAGACAAAAAGCATATATGTCCAAAGACCGCTTCTTTGCGACGTCTTTCATGTTCGCGAGCATAAAAAGATAATCGGAATCTTCAAGAAAAAGAGGCTCTTTTCCAGCGGCCCGTTGGGTGATATGGGACACGAGGTTGGGCAATGTCAATTTTCGCTTTGCCCTGAAGAGCTTTTTCGTCTTTCCTTGCCGTATCAGTTCGTCATAATCCATAGTAGAGCCACATTATTGAATTAAGCACAGTGCATAATAATTCATACAAGCTCGGATTACCGATTTCGGCTTTGGGCTGAAATCGGTAAAAATATTAGAAGGTGTTTCTTGCTATTCTAGTCCATACAAAATAATTCAACCAAGCAAAACCACCCATAAAAGCAGTCAATAAAGTAATTACTTTTTACCGATATCGGCCTGCCACACTAACGGCGGGCAGGCTCAAGGCCGAAATCGGTAAAGCAATTATTTTTACATCTACGGATGACATCGATAACTCGGTTAAGATCTTCTTCCGTCATTGCGGTGCCAGAAGGCAGACATCCCGTCCCCCTGGCTCCTCCATGGTATTATCAATCCCTCATCCAATAAGTTACGAAAGTTGCCTACGTTATCCCAAAAATTTTCCCATCAAACCCTTGACTTATACGTAATATAATGCATGATATAGTAAGTTGAATATTACACATTAGGAGGTGTATAATGAACACAGATACTGTGAGATTAAATATTACTCTCCAAAAGAACCTGGTCCAAGCCTTAGACAAGCTGACCGGCCCGAGAAAACGCAGCCATTTTATATCTAAAGCCATCGAACTATCTATTCAAAAAGCAGAAAAGGAAAAGATTGAAAAACTCTTAGAAGAAGGCTATCGAGCGACCAAACAGGAAAGCCTTTATTTGGCAAGAGAGTTCGAGGATATAGATCTGGAGGGATGGGATGAATATTAAAAGAGGCGAGATATACCTCACTTCACTTAATCCGGTAATTGGCAAAGAAATCTCAAAAACACGGCCAGGAGTGGTTGTTTCTAATGATAAAAATAATCATTATTCTGGAACAGTAACGATTTTGCCTATCACCTCGAAAAGTCTGAAAAAAATCTACCCTTTCGAGGTATTGTTACCTAAAGGGGCTGGGAACCTGCCTAAAGACTCAAAAGCTAAGGCGGACCAGATCCGAACCCTTGATAAAAGAAGGATTGTGAAATTCATCGGCTCTTTGGATAAAGAGGAAATGCACAAGATAGACAAGGCTATGGAAATACATCTGGCAATATACAAATAACCCACATTTTTCTCCACAATAGTCTACGAGAAAAAAGTCTGTGTGCGTCTTTGGCCAATTTGATTTTTTTAATCCTGATCTTCCTGTAATTCCTATCAAAAAAAATTGCCCGAATTCATGCTTGACATTTTTATGCTAATCTGTATTATACAGATATGTATAATACACTATAGTGAAATACTCAAAGAAGGAGACTTATGAATCCTTTTAAATACGGAACCATAGTTTCAGGCAAAGATTTCTGTGGAAGGAAAACTTTGCTTAAACAAATTACCGGATATATCGAATCATCGCAACACATTGTGATCATGGGTGAAAGGCGGGTTGGAAAATCATCTGTAGCCTATGAGTCTGTTCTAAAATGTAATGGTGAGCGGCTCCTATATGTGGACCTGCTGGGCATCAAATCCATCGACGCTCTGTGCAGAAGGATTCTACGTGCAATTGTTATTCTTGAGCAAAAAACAAGGTGGTTCGACAAAATAATCAAAACCCTCTCATATCTCAGGCCCTCAATTTCAGTGGATCCCATAACATCCATGCCAACCGTTTCTTTTGACGCCTCCGTAGAGATAAAGGCCAATTCAATTCCGGAGGTTCTCACTTTAATTGAATCTCTTGGCAAAAAAAGACGACCGGTCGTGGTCTTTGATGAATTTCAGGATATTTTAAACCTTGAAGATTCCCACGAAGCTCTTGCCCTTCTGAGGAGTAAAATACAGTTTCAAAGCGATATCCCCTACATTTTTGTTGGTAGCATCCGGCATAAGATGGATGAGATATTTACCCATCACGATTCACCCTTCTTTAAGTCCGCTATCCCCCTGACGGTTGATCCCTTATCTTATGAAGAATTTTCGAAATTCCTGAAAAAGAAATTCACTACTGATCAACGTAAAATTGACAACGAGATTCTGAAAAAGGTGTTTAAAATTGCCAATGACATTCCCGGGGATATACAACAGCTCTGTGAGGCCCTCTGGGAAGTAACTTCAGGAAAAAAGATCATAAGCCCGGATAAACTGAAAAACGCCCTTGAATTGATATTTGCCAGGGAACAGAAATCCTACGAAAACTATATCAGCCTCTTGACAAACATTCAACTCAAGTGCCTCATGGCAATAGCAAAGGAAGGCGGAAAAAGTGTCTTTTCCGTCTCATTCATGAAATCCGCAGGGTTTAATAATCCATCATCTGTCCGGAGAGCAATTACACGACTGACCAAACTCAATATTCTTTTTGAAAGCGGCAATGAACACAGGTTTATAAATCCTTTTTTCAGAGCCTGGCTTCCTTACAAAGGATAATCCTGCTGTTTGCCGACTCCTCTCCTCGCTCTTACGCGCCTCCGGTTCCTCCTTTTCCTTCATGCCCATCTTCCCTGCTCAAAATATTTCCCCTTGACAAATTGTACAGAATATAAGATAAAATAATAAAAATTGTACAAATAAGAAAGGGATAACCATGCCGGATATTATGAAACTAAGTGAAGCCCGAGCAAAAATGACACAATTGGATAAGATATTAAAACCAGGAGAAGTTTTACACATAACAAAAAGAGGGAAAGCGTATGCTCGTTTAGAATTAATTACCGAATCGGATCGCTACGATGAAGTTCTTAAATCTATTGAAGCCTTGCCTGAGCCAAATGGAAGACCGCGGTCAGTAGCTCAGTCCTATAAATCTTTTTTATATAAAAGTGGTAATACCAAAAAATGAAATCCCTTGAAGGCTTTCATTCAATTTACTGCGATGCTGGTTTTTTCATTGCCCTTTTTTCAAAAAAGGACACAAAACATAAACGGGCCTTGGAACTTTTTAAAGAGATAAAGCAAAACCGAATTATTATCCACACATCCTGGTTTGTAATCTCAGAGGCAATGACTGTCCTTCTCTATCAATACAGTTACTCCGAAGCCCTGGTCTTTAACCAATCCATCGATATCTATGAGATATATCATTCCACAGAAAGCCAGCATCATCAGGCCATTGCTCTGTTTAATCTTTTTAGCCAAGACAGGAAAATATCTTTTGTCGACGCCCTCTCCAGAGTAATTATTACCGGTGACCTCAAAAATATCCCGGCTCTATCTTTTGATTCGGATTTCAGAACATTAGGTCTGACCACCATATCCTGAATAAAACTATTTTCCTTTTCTCGCCTTTCCCGCCTCTTTTCTTAAACGGCCATTTCTGATGCCAAAAACATGCGTATAAGGCCCTAAAACAGGCTCTTTCCAGGAATAACATATTGATATAATGTTATTTTTCTTGGTCCGACCCCAATTCCGCTACGTGCCCCATTACTGTTATATCTCTGTTAAGAGTGAAGCCGCGCCCCCTGGTCTCTCACGCTTTCCTGAGAGCTGCTTCGGTAATTTTCGTTTTTTTCATCCTTGACATTAAACAAAATAACATATAAATTATGTTTAATTATTTATATGTTTAATCATGCTCAGGAGATGTTATGGCTTCCATTATGAAAATAAGCCCACAGGGACAGATTCGTATCCCCAAGCAAATCATGCAATCGCTAGGCCTTTTGCAAGGCGACTTTGTTGAGTTGTGTATCGAAAACGATCAAATTGTTTTAAAACCCAGAAAACTAATTGATCCAACCCAGGGTTGGTATTGGACCAAGGAATGGCAACAGGTTGAATCTGACGTAGATAGTGAAATTATAAACGGGAAAATGTCACCCGAATTCCGAACTGCCGAAGAAGGAGCAAAGTGGTTAAAAAAGTAACCGGTTACCAATTCAGCAACAGATTCAAAAAACAATATCAGTCCCTTCCGCAGGAAATTCAGACAGCCTTCGATGCCAAGTTGGAATTTTTTCTTAAAAACATGCTGCATCCTTCGCTGCGAGTAAAGCGAATTCAGGGAACCCGGGACCGTTGGGAAGGGTCGATAACCATGAAGTATAGCTTTACCTTCGAAATGTCGGAAACTTATGTGATCTTCCGGGCAATCGGAACCCATGACATCCTGAATAGATAGCTTCAGTTTGAAACATTCTCCCTTCCAATTCGGAATATCTGTTTGACCCTGTCCCGCCGTATGAGTTAGCCTTGATTCATCGCCAATCCGGCAAATTACCGATTTAGCTTCGGGCTGAATCGGTAAGCTTTATCCCAGCGCCTTGCGATATACCCCAATCGCCTGCTCGCTCATCAGGTCCGGTTATATCTATGTGAAGAATGAAGACGCGACCCCTGGTCTCTCCGTTTTTGCATTTGTCATGATGACGACGCAACGCGCGTTTATGGCTTCTCCGGATTACCAATTACCCAAAATAGCCCAAGGCCGAAATGGGTAAAGAGTGGCAATTGAGTTTATGGATCATAAAATGACAATGGATATGTTTTTTCCATGTAAGTTGAATATTTGAGACCAGGCTTTTACCGAAAACGGCCCAAGGCGGAAATCGGTAAAGAGGATAGAGAATAGAGGAAAGAGAAGAATGAAACCGGATCTTTCCTATCCCCTCTTCCCTCTTTCCCCTTTCCTATTTTTATTTCTATTTCCTGTCACCTTTCCCGCCTCTTTTCTTAAACGGCCATTTCTGATGCTAAAAACATGCGTATAAGGCCCTAAAACAGGATCTTTTCAGACGTTATTTTTCTTGGTCCGACCCCAATTCAAAAACGCACCAAGAACCGTACAACCGATACCTAAAATTAAATCCTCCACAGATTACGCTGACTTTTTTCTTGACAACTGATTAGATATTGTTAATAATGTAATACATTGTTAATCAAGAGGATATAATGAAAATAGAAAGAATCTCATGGGATCAAGAAACGGTTGATCATATCTCCAACCACTCGGTTTCACCTGAAGAAGTTGAGGAGGTACTCTTTAATGATGTGAGTTCACCATTTATAATGCGTGGGAAACAAGGCAAATATCTTGCCTATGGGAAAACCAATGGAGGCCGGTTCCTATTAGTCGTGTGGGCTGCCAGGTATCGAAAGACCAAAATAATTACAGCCAGGGATATGAACAAAAAGGAAAAACATTTTTATAGGAGGAGAAGAAAATGAAAGCGCCTAAATTTAAGAATTTAAAAGAAGAAAGAGAGTTTTGGGATACCCACGACTCAATAGATTATCTCGATGATTTTGAAGTGGCAAAAGACGTAGTTTTTGTTCGTCCCAAAAAACAAGTTATATCTTTGCGTCTGGACCCTAACATTGTGAAAAAACTACAGGAACTTGCTGATAAAGATGGGCTGCCGCCTACCACTTATGCGAGGATGTTAATTGTAAAAGGGATTCGAGAAAGAGCGTCTTAATGGCAGAGGGCAACCCCAATCATTTTATTTGATCTATCCAGAAGGCCCAAAACTTTACCCCTCCTGGAAATGAACCAGGCTCCAGCTCCGCCTAAAATAAGGCAGACCAAATATAAAAAATATTTATCCACAGATTACGCAGATGCTCGCAGATTACATCCAAGTATATTGAAATAATATCTTAACAAATTCATCCTAATGTCCCTTGCCCTGTCGTATTAATTCGTCATAATCCATGTGAGCTAATATTACCGATCTTGGCCCTGGGCTGAAATCGGTAAAGAATTTTTTCAATAATTATCTACTTATTAAAGCTTGAAATAACTGAGACAACCCGATCAAGATCATCTTCTGTCATGGCTGTTCCGGACGGCAAACAAAGTCCACGATTGAAAAGATCCTCCGCCACTTCACCACCAACAACCCGACAAGGGTATCGTTTTTTATTCTTAAAATTTGCGTTAATCTGCGTAATCTGCGGATTGAAGACGGGTTGAAGATGCATAGGTTTCCAAACTGGACGTGATTCAATGTTCTCCTCTTCCAATGCCAACCTCACTGTTTCTCGATCCACACCAAACTTCTCAGGGGTAATCAAAATAACGGTTAACCACCGGTTGGATCTGCAGTAAGGTGCCTCAGGCATGAATTCTATTCCGGGGACATCACCTAATGTCTGTTTATAATATTCAAATATCTCCCTTATTCTTTTTACCAGTTCATCGAGTACTTTTAATTGCCCTCTTCCTATCGCCGCCAGAATATTGCTCATGCGGTAATTATAACCAATCTCCGTATGCTCATAATGCGGGAAATCTTCTTTGGCTTGCTGGGAGATCTTCCTGGCATGATCTATCAACTCTTTATCATCCGAGGCAAGCATCCCCCCACCGGAAGTGGTAACAATCTTACTTCCATTAAACGAAAAAATCGCCACCTTAGCCCCTACGCCCACATGGTGGAATATGCATAGAGCATGGAGGTCGGAGCTTGGAGTAGAAAACTGAGAGCCGAAGGCTTCTGCCCCCTGGTCTCCCCGTCTTTCAGCGTCTTCGCGCCTTGCGGTTTAATGATTTACCCAAATCCGGCTTGACCGTAAATGGGTAATAAATATTAAAAATACACATCTCCGGGAAAGATGATATACTTAAACCCACCTTTTTACCTGCAAAAAGGCACTTTTAAGGGCATATTCAGGGCTATTTTTCAAGAATAACATAGTTAATTTAATGGGTTGACGTGGACCGACCCCTGTACCTAAAATTCAGGCCTTGACAAGATATGATAAGCTATGATAAATATGCAGATGAAAATCTTCCAGATGTCGCGATTTAAGAACTATGTTAAGAAGCTTCCACGCCACTTCCAGCAGGTTATTTTAGATGCGGTGGAAGATATCATGGCAAATCCTGATATCGGGGAACTTAAAAAAAACGATTTGGCGGGTTTTAGGGTTCATAAGTTTACAATGGGCCGCCAATTGATCCTCATGGCTTATAAGGTTGAAAACTATTCCCTTGTATTGTACCAGGTTGCTCCACATGAAAACTTTTATAAGAATCTGAAAAAATATTTAAAAGGAATAGGAGGTTAAAATGCTAACAGCAGATAAAGTCATAGAGGAAATATACCTTCTTCCCTTAAAGGAAAGACAAAAAATTGCACGCCATATTGTAGAGTTTGGAATAAGAGGCCATCATCCGCATACCTCTGAGATTTTAGACATAAAAGCATGGCAGGATGAAATTGCAAGAAAACCGTTTAATCTAAAACAGGCATCGGAGTATCTTGGTGTGTCATCTGTAACCCTCAGAAGATGGGTCAAAGCAGGGCGAGTATTGGCCTCTAAAATAGGCAGAGCATATACATTCGATGTGAGCGATCTTAAAAAACTTAAAAAAGCCCACATCACAAAAGGTTAAGCAACTTAATCGCGGTGATGCAGGAATACCGACTACAACCCATCAGCTTACAAATTCCACCCCTGTGCCAGTTTCTTTTAATCTTAGCCTAATTATCCAAAACAGCTCAAGGCCGAAATCGGTAAAGGGTAATGGAGTTTTATGAGTTGGAGGTAAAGGGTAATGGAGTTTTATGAGTTGGAGGGAAGTTGCCGATTTTGGCCCGCCACACTAACGGCGGGTAAACCCTCAACACTAACGGCGGACAGGCCTTGGGCTGAAATCGGTAATAAAGGTTAGGATGGACTCTATTTTCGGTGGCATTTTTTTATTATGTTTATAACGCGATCGAGATCATCTTCCGTCATAGCCGTACCCGAGGGCAAACATAACCCCCGATTAAACAGATCCGCCGCGACTTCACCACCAACCACTCTTGCCTTGTGCCTTTTTCCCCATGCTCTTTGCTCTTTGCTCCATGCTCTTCAACCTGAAATACAGGTTTCATATGCATCTGCTTCCACACCGACCGCGCCTCTATATTTTCCGCGTCCAGCGCCAGTCATACTTTTTCCCTGTCTGCCCCAAACTCTTCCGGAGTGATCAAAATGACAGTCAGCCACCTAATAGAATGACTCCAGGATGGCTCGGGCATGAATTCAATGCCCGATACATCACACAGAGCCTTTTTGTAATATCTAAAAAGACGGCAGATTGCCGAAAACGGTCATCGGTCCTCTAGAGGCGGGTAAACCCTCCACACTGACTGCGGACAAGCC
>JAFDAM010000092.1 GCA_019313825.1 Deltaproteobacteria bacterium | reverse complement strand
CTTTTTTCTCTTTACTAATTTTCCATGGTGATAAAAACGGGCCTCTTCCATGTTTCCATCCCTGTCCAGATCGTGACGGCTCTCTTTGGGAAGGCCTTCAGAGTTATAAAAAGTGATCCTTTCCACCTGCCCATCACCGTCATCATCAACTTTTCTCTCAACCGGTTTACCTCCCAAGTAAATTTGCCAGATATTTACATTACCATCACCGTCCACATCTTTGGTGGAACTGACTAACCATCCATTCTTAAAGTAGTAAACGCTGTCAATTAGGCCATCTCCGGTGGTATCTTTCTGGATTTTCAATGGCCGTTCCTGGGGGTCAAAGTTTATTATTTGATCAACCTTTCCGGTATCATTTGACGCCTGTTCATGCCGGATTCTTTTTCCTGCCTCAAAATAGTCCCGGTTATCAATCTGTTGGTCATGATTCGTGTCTCTGTCTATCTTGATGACTTTCTCATTCTCATAATACTGGAACCGGTCCATAACACCGTCAGCATTGCTGTCGATTTCCAGCCTGGTGATCTTTCCCCTTTTATCA
Organism: Deltaproteobacteria bacterium; assembly: GCA_019313825.1. Taxonomy (GTDB): domain Bacteria; phylum Desulfobacterota; class DSM-4660; order Desulfatiglandales; family HGW-15; genus JAFDAM01. Next base: position 4,850 of record JAFDAM010000092.1, on the reverse strand, counting down.
AAGTGAACAATCCGGTCTATCTTTCCATCTCTGTTTGTATCTTTTTTAATCACCCCCCCATTTGCTGAGACCGCCTCAAGCTGGAAAGGACCGAGCGTACTTAAAAAAACCGAAAAAAAAAGGATATACCGCATGCTGATCCTGAATAATCTGTCTTTACGTGAACCGGGAAGCAACATTGGACCCTCACAAAAAAAGCCACCAGGGCAATACAGGCTTCGGTCCTGTTTGCCTTCGTGGCTTTATAATTAGTCTTATATTATAGATAGATAGAATTGAAATTAAATTATGATTTGCTCTGCACGCATCTTCGAGATGCCCTTTGCGGATATTATTAGGAAATTACAGAAGTCATGTCAATATTTTTCATGTGGTCCCTTTTCGTCAGAGTGAGGACCCAGGGTATGTCCGGAAAATCCCATTCCTGTCCATCTTGTTAGTCCTTTCAAAAAAATGGACGGTTGAATTTCCGCCTTCAATTTAACCTTATTTAGGGGTTCTCCGTGGCAGCCACTGTGCCACTCAATGCCTTTCCCTGAGTATGCTTGACAAATCTTTAGGGGTTTCATAATCTTTTAGTTACCCCGAGAAAATGAACCGTGAATTACCCCGCCCACAGGGCGGGGTTTTTGATTCCTATTTGCTGCCAAACGATAGTCATAGTAACATCAACTTTAATGTACATTTCAGGAACCTAAATAGTCATGCCTCCGGAGGCGGGCATCTAGGCTATTGAACTTTTCAGGATTTATCTGGATTCCCGCTTTCGCGGGAATGACAAAGGATGCTATTCACCCCCTCCACAAGACTTCGGCGAGCCCTCGGCAGTGAGCTCACTGCCGAAGGGCTCAGGGCCGAACTGCTCAGCCGAGCCGTGGCGGGACATTCCGGCATATTCTTGTAAAGGAGGATTTAATGGGAACGGGACAATTGCTCACTGCCAGCCAGGAAGATTATTTGGAAGCCATTTTCCATATTGCTGCCGACAAACAGGCCGCCAGGGCCAAGGATATTGCCAGGAGGCTTAAAGTAAACAGTTCTTCCGTGACCGGTGCGCTTCGGGTATTAGCCGAAAAGGGCCTTGTCAACTATGCCCCATATGATGTGATTACGTTAACGGCCGAGGGAAAAATAATCGCTGAAGACGTGGTCCGGCGACACGAGGTCCTGCGCGATTTCTTTGTGAGGGTGCTCAGAATAGATCCGGTTGAGGCCGACGAGGGCGCCTGCAAGGCGGAACACGCCTTTCCCCGTTCCATTCTGGATAGCCTTATCAAATTCGTGGAATTTATAGATGTCTGCCCCCGCGTGGGGGTCTCATGGATGGATGCATTCAGGGCTTATTGCGACGGCGGTTTAGACCAGGAGGAATGCGTGAGGTGTACATTCCAGGCCCTGGAAGAACTCAAAGGAAAACGAAGGAAAGACGCAGAGCAGGGAAAGTCGATTTTGACCCTCCAGGAATTGGAGCCGGGGCAAAGGGGCAGGATCGTCAAGATAAAGGCTCGCGGAGAGGTGCGCAACGGGATCCTTGATATGGATATCCGGCCGGGAGCCCTTGTAGAGATTGAGCGTCTGCATCCCGACACCGACCAGGTGGAAATCAAGATGAGGGGGTACCACCTTTCTCTCAGAAAGGATGACGCCAACAAGGTCATTGTGGAACTACTGTAATAATAATTCTGGTCTGGAGAACCAGGATTTGGTTAGCCCGGAGAGGATTTGCTTTGTTGAAATTTCTTTGACTTATTGAAATTCCAAATATCAAATACCAAATATCAAAAAAATTCCAATGACCAAAATTCGAAAATCCAAACAATACCTTCTCATGGAAGGTTTTGGTCATTGAATATTGGAATTTGAGATTTATTTGTAATTTGGTGCTTGGATTTTGTATTTTTAGACACAAAGCTACAAGGCAGAGCCATATAGCTGTCACTTAGCCTGGAGGAACAGGTTTTCAATGTAAGAAGAAACAAATACCTTCTATAGCTTATTATACCCCTAAGCCCAGAAGGAGTCCCACCTGCCTGATGACAAGGGCCACTAAGTAGGCGACAATGAGGTTGAACCCGATGGAAAATCCCGCCCATTTCCAGGAACTCTCTCTTCGGATCATGACCACGGTAACAAAGCACGGGACATAGAGCATTGTAAAAATAATGAGGGTAAAGGCCAATAAAGGATTCCAGTTGGGCTCGTTTTTCAGCCTTTGGGAAAGAGAGCCTGCCTCATCCGGCTCCACGTCTCCTAAAGAATAGGCAGTTCCTAAAGTGGATATAACCACCTCCTTGGCTGCAAAACCTCCCACAAGGGCAATGTTGGTTCGATAGTCAAAGCCCAACGGCCTGGTAATTGTCTCCAACTTCCGGCCCATCCATCCGGCAACAGTCCCTTTTAAACGGACCTGTTGTTCGCTGATATCCGTATCAATCATATCGTTTTTATAATTTATGTAACGTGCGGCCGCGTTTAGGTAAGCACTGCCGATCTTGTGTTCTGAGAAATCCTCCTTTTCGAGAAAATCTGCCGCCCTTACGAGAGGAAACAAAGGCTTTTTCTCCAGTTCCCTGGTAGAGGCCATGTCCCTTTCTTCTATGGCCTGCTCATAGGAGTCGAACAGTTCATTTAAATCCGTGAGGGCCTTTTCGTCTTTTAGCAGACCTTTGACATCCGGCGAAGCAAGAAAGGATTTCGTAATTTTCTGGCGACTGTCCTCAAATGACCTTAGCTTCTCCGGGGAAATTTCCGGAAAGGTCATCATCACCCAGAGGATGATGGAAATGCCGAGTATAACCGTGCCCGCCTTTTTGATGTACTGCCAGGTCCTTTCCCATGTATGGATCAACAGTCCCCTGAGAGTGGGCATACGATATGGGGGAAGTTCCATGACAAAGGGTGTCTTGGGGCCTTTCAGGACGGTGGATCGAATAATTTTGGCGGCAAACAGGGCAAAGGCCCAGGAAAGAAGCGTAAGGATAAACAGCATCCGGGCCTTGTGTGCGGAGAAAAAGGCCGCAATGAGCACCGCGTATACAGGCAATTTTGCACCGCAGTTCATGAACGGGACCACTAAAAGGGTGGCGATCCTCTCTTTGGGGTCCCTCAGTGTCCTTGCAGCCATTACACCGGGCACGGCGCAACCCCCGGAGATCCCGCCGCTGATGATCAGGGCCATAACGGAATTCCCATGCAGCCCGAACCAGCGCAATACCCTGTCCAGCATATAGGCCACCCGGGCCATATAGCCGGAGTCCTCCATGATAGCGATGGCAAAGAACATGAACATGATAAGCGGAACAAAGCCTAAGACCCCGCCCACCCCGTCAATAACCCCGGATACGATCATGGATTGCAGGTGTCCTTCCGGAAGCACTGACGAGACCACCCGACTGAGCCCTTCAAAGAATGCCTCAAACCACCCTACCGGGCCCTCGCTGGCCCAGAATGTGAATTCATAGATTGCATAGAGTATTGCCAACATTATTACCGGGCCGATTACACGGCTTGTCAGGACCTTATCAATCTTGTCCGAGACATTTATGCGTGATTCAATCTTCCGCTTGACCGCCTTTTTGGTTATACCCGCGATGAAACCATAGCGATGGTCTGCGATAATGCCCTCCGGTTCATCCTCAAGGGTATTCATAATATGCTTGAAGATGCGCCGGCAGATAGTATCTATCTGTTCACCCAGGGCGGGGTCCCTTTTCAGCAAATCCACGATCTGTTTGTCCCTTTCCAGACACTTGAGGGCACGCCATCTGGAAGGATATTTCGGATCAAAAATCGTAGATTTCCGGATGATCTCATCTATCTCATCTATGCTGCGGTCAATGTCCATGCCATAGGAGATTGCGGCAGGCAGCCATTCTTCATCGCCATCTCCTGCTACCTCGACGACTTTATCCAAGAGTTCCCGAATACCCTTGTTTGCCCTGGCCACCATGGGTATGACAGGGACCTCAAACAGTTCGGATAATTCCTTATGGTCCACGGTAATGCCCCTGGATTCCGCAACATCCATCATGTTGAGGGCAATGACAAGTGGTATACCCAATTCCCTGAACTGCACTGCCAAATAAAGATTCCTGTCCAGATTGGAGGCGTCTACAATGTCAACGACCAGATCAGGTCTTTCATTGACCAGAAAATCCCTGGCAACAATCTCTTCTAAGGAATAGGCGGTCAGTGAATAGGTCCCGGGGAGGTCTACTACCTCCATTTCATGCCCCTTGTGGGTGACTTTCCCGACCTTTTTCTCTACCGTGACGCCCGGATAATTGGCGATCTCCTGCCTGGCCCCGGTAATGGCATTGAACACGGTGGTTTTCCCGGCATTGGGATTTCCTGAAAGCGCAATAGTGAATTTCTTTTTCATGTTCTTAGTCCTGTTCCGGCACGTCCACTTCCACTAATATGTTACTTGCCTCGTTGTTACGGAGCGTCAGTACAAAATCCCTGATCTTGACTGCCACGGGGTCCTTGAGAGGCGCCCTTCCCTGAATCCGGATAGGGGTGTCCTTAACAAGGCCCATTTCCCTTATCCTCCTTCCCACATCGCCGGTAGCCGATACCTTCCTTATAATACCCTTCTGATTATCCGACATCTGCCGCATTTTAATGATTTTCTTCATCCCGAATCTGTTCTCCCTTTGTCGTAACCCTTGAGCCTTTCACAAACTGCAAATTTTCACTCAACCCCTGGCAATCTAATTCTTTTGTCATACATATACAAGGTAAAGATTCGGTTATCCCATAGGGTGTTTATTCCCATCTGGAATTGATACAGATAAAAATATAAAAAAAACCTAAAAAAAGTTGAAATAACCTCTGGACACTAACTCTTT
>JAFDAM010000091.1 GCA_019313825.1 Deltaproteobacteria bacterium | reverse complement strand
CCCTTAAAAATCAGACCACTTCAATGTTTAGGTGGAACTTTTTTTGAGATATCGTCTTGAAAAGACCGGCATAACCTTTGATATGAAAAGATCATATGCCATCACTTTTGAACGGTACCAATAATTTGGGGGTTTCCTATGGAACGGACCTTATTTAATCAGAATGGAGATGCTGTTGCCTATATTTATGATGATTATCATGAGACCATCTATCTGTGGGGTGGGCTCCCTGTCGCTTATCTGTATGATGAGCGACACGTGTATGGCATTAATGGTCGCCATCTCGGTTGGTTTATCAATGATATAATATACAACAGTAATGGGGAGCGGATAGGTTTCACCTCGAACACATGCCCTGTAGCCATAGCAAAAGAGCAAATAAAGCCGAAAAGATATCCCATGGACGAGATCAGACCGAGATGGGCTGTACCGCCATTGCCTAACTTGTCCTTCAATTTTGCCGGTCAGGACCCGGTGGGTTTTTTAAAGGAGGGTCAGGTTGCTCGGTTTGTTGAAGAAGAGTCATCTGAAGAGACACAGGATTGATAAGCCGGATTGCACTGCCGGTTATTTATCCTGAAAGAACATATCCAGTTTCAATGGTTTGTTAAGATGCAAGACGAATAATGACAAATGACCGAACCTACCTAATATCTTTTCTGTTTTTTTTATTAACATACCTGTTATGAGAGGTCGATAACTGTGGCCCAAGAGAAAGAAACCATCTATCTGGTTGATGGTAGTTCCTATATCCACCGCGCCTACCATGCCATCAGGCACCTCTCCAACTCCAAAGGCTTCCCGACAAATGCCATATTCGGTTTCACAAAGATGATACTCAAGCTCTTTGACGAAAAAAAACCGAGATACATTGCCATTGCTCTTGATGTCAAAGGCCCCACTTTCAGGCATAGGATGTATGAGGATTATAAGGCCACAAGACCGTCTATGCCTGATGACCTGGTTATCCAGCTTCCATACATAAAAAAGATTATCCGCGGTCTCAACGTGAAGCTGATTGAAAAGGAGGGATATGAGGCCGACGATATTATAGGGACCATGGCAAGGAAAGGGGAAGAGAGAGATTACAATGTCGTAATGATAACAGGGGATAAGGATTTCAGGCAACTCATCTCTTCTCGGGCATCCATGTGGGATACAATGAGAGACAGGTTTACCGATTATGAGACGCTCACTAATGAATATGGCCTGGAACCCGGCCAGTTCATCGATCTGATGGGGCTTTCCGGTGACAGTTCCGATAATATCCCGGGTGTGCCGGGAGTTGGTGAGAAGACCGCCGCCGGGCTGATAAAGGAGTTTGGAACCCTTGAAAACGTATTTGAGAACCTTCAGGAGATCAAGAAAAAGAAGCTGAAGGAGAACCTGGAAAAGTCCCGGTCAGATGCAGTGCTGAGCAAGGAACTGGTCACCATAGACCGGTTTGTGCCCCTAGAAGAAGGCATTGAAGACCTCAGGGTCGGGGAACCGAAGGGCGATGAACTCACGGAGATATTTCGTGAACTGGAATTCAGGGGATTATGGGACCAGTTTGCGGCCCGCAAGGATTCGGCTAAAGCGGATTATCGCCTCTGCCTTTCAGAGGAAGACCTTAACTCGCTGATCAAGGAGATCAAGCTGAAAGGCCTGGTATCAGTTGATACGGAGACAACGAGTAATGATCCACGCAGTGCGGAGCTTGTGGGGATATCCTTTTCATTTGAAGAGAACAGGGCTTACTACCTGCCCCTGGGCCATTTATACCTTGGAGCACCCGAGCAGTTGGGCCCTGCAAAGGCGATCCGGATTCTCAAACCGGTACTTGAGGATGAGAAGATTTACAAGATCGGGCAGAATATCAAGTATGATGCCCTGGTCTTGAAAAAATATGGAACAGAACTGAAAGGGGTTCATTTCGATACCATGATCGCTTCCTATGTCATCAACCCCGGCATACGGCAGCATAATCTGGACTATCTTGCCCAACATTATCTGAACCACAAGATGGTCACCTATCATGAGGTCGTAGGGAAAGGTAAGGCTGAGATAAACTTTTCAGGAGTCGATGTTGAACGGGCAAAGGAATATTCCTGTGAAGATGCGGATATTGCCCTGAAGTTGAAGACAATCCTGGAAAGGCGGCTTCAAAAGGATATGAATCAGGACCTGTTTTATGATCTGGAGATGAGACTCCTGCCCGTACTGATGGACATGGAGCTTGCGGGGATCAAGATCGACACAGGATTTTTTTTGGAGATGTCACAGAGGTTTGGCGAACAGATCAGGGAGATCCAGAAAGAGGTGTATGACGATGTTGGAATGGAATTTAACATAAATTCCCCAAAGCAACTGGGTTTCGTGCTCTTTGAAAAGCTACAGCTTCCCGCGCAGAGAAAGACCGCCAAGACCAAGAACTATTCCACTGATGTCAGGGTCCTGCAGAGACTCGCCTCATCAAACTTCATGATTCCTAAGCTTATCCTGCGTTTCAGGACCCTATCAAAACTCAAGTCCACCTACCTGGATGCCCTGGTGAAGATAGTGGACCAGTCCACCGGCAGGATTCATACCTCGTTTAATCAGACAGTGACTGCTACGGGCCGTCTGAGCAGCAGTAATCCGAATCTCCAGAACATCCCCATACGAGGGGAAGAGGGCAGGGAGATCCGTAAGGGCTTTATAGCGGAAGAGGGGTGTTTTCTATTGTCAGCCGATTATAGCCAGGTAGAACTTAGGGTGTTTGCACATTATTCCGGGGATGACACCTTTAAAGAGGCATTCAAGAAAAAAGCGGATATCCATTCCCGCACTGCCTCGGAGATCCTGGGAGTCACCCCGGATGAGGTTACCCGGGATATGAGACGGATTGCCAAGGCTATTAATTTCGGCATTATATACGGTATGGGTCCGCGGAAACTGGCTGATGATCTCGGTATAGATAATAAGACAGCTAAAAACTATATAGAATCCTATTACAAGAGATATGCGGGTGTGACAAGATATAAGGAAGAGATGGTCAGGACTGCCCGTGACAAGGGCTATGTGACCACCCTGTTTAACAGGAGGAGGTATCTGCCCGAGATAAACAGTGAAAAGCAGAGAGTTCGCGCAGAGGCGGAGCGCATGGCCGTAAATACCCCCATTCAGGGCACAGCAGCTGATCTGATCAAGAAGGCCATGATCAATATCCATGAGAGATTAATGAGGGAACATCTCAAGACAAGGATGCTCCTCCAGGTGCATGACGAGCTTGTTTTTGAGGTGCCCGAGGATGAGATCGAGCTTGTCTCCCCGATTATAAAAAAAGAGATGGAGACTGTATATGGTCTGGATGTCCCGCTCAAGGTGGATATCGGCTTTGGAAAGAACTGGTATGAGGCGCATTGAAGTGCTCTAGCATTGTAGGGGTGAATCAGTAAGCTCTGTCTGAAAAGGGTAATCTATACGGCGATGACTATCTCTTCAAGACGATATCTACTACCTTTTGAGGAAGTGGTCAAATATTTGGGCTTTGCCAAGTCAGTTGCAGATTTCAAAGGACTCAGAGGCATAAAACTCAAATATTTGACCACTGCAGAGTCAAGTGGAATTTTTAAAAGATATCGTCTTGAAGCGACAGCCATCGCCTCCTAGGGTCCAAAGCCAAAGGAACGAGCTGTTTCTGTTTTTTCCGTATACCTTATACCTTATACCCTATTTTATTGATATCGTCCGATACACCTTTAGACTTTCTTTCTCTTCCACCTGCCCAGTTTAAAATATGTTGTATACATGACGGCGGCCACAAGTTGTCCGATCACTACTCCCCATCTTACTCCATATATGCCGAGATCCGTAAACCGTGACAGGAGGAATGCCAGAGGCATTTGTATTACCCAAAGGCTTATCATGATAATCAGCATCGGCGGCAGAGTGTCTCCGGCGCCGGAGATGCAATGCGACAATGTAACAGAAAACCCCAGCACTATTAAACCGGTAGCCGCTATCCTCAGGAAGCTACTTCCTAACTCAACCAGTGCAGGATCGGTATTGAAGATGGAGATTATTTCTTCAGGCCATAACAAAAGCACTGCCACACAGATAACCGCATAAACCTCAGTCAGATTTGCCGCCATCCAACCGCTCTTTTCAGCTCGCTCAGGTTGCTGGGCTCCCAGGTTTTGCCCCACCAGCACGCCGGCACTGTTACCAAACCCTATACTTACCATTACCAGTAATCCATCCACCCTGTGGATGATGGTATGAGCCGCTATACCCAGAGTGCCGAAAGGGACCATAAGCAACATCAATACAAGATTGCCAAGGTTCCTTCCCATACCCTGGAGAGAGGCTGGAATGCCGATTTTAATAATACGCCATATGATATTCATATCTACACGAAAGCCGCTCAAGGTCAGTCTCACCCGAGACCGTCCGCTAAAGAGTACCCACATCCCTATGGCCATTCCCAGCCCCTGAGAGATGATATTGGCCAGGGCGGCTCCCCTGACACCCATATAGGGGAATACCCACCAACCCAAGACCAGGAAGGGACAAAGAGCTACATGAAACAGTCTGAAGAAAATAGCTATTCTCATCGGAGTCAGTGCATCTCCTGAAGACTGCATAATGCCCTCGCCCATCATCCGGAAGGACATGGTAATCGAACCCATGAACATTATGCGTAAATAGGCTGCACCTTCAACAACAACATCAGGCTCCAACCCAAAGGCGATCAACATCGGTTCTGCCAAGAAGACGCCTATTAACCCTATGCATATGCAAAAGCCTATACTGAAGAAAAAACCCTGCCTTGCTACATGATTGGCACCAACCACATCACCCGCCCCCACAAATCGGGCGATGATGGCCCTTAAAGACATGCTGAGACCCATCATCGCCGAGTTCGCCATCATGACAGCTATACCGGAAACACCCACGCCGGCAATAGAGGCCGCTCCTATCTTCCCCACCCATATCATATCGATAGTCGGGCCCAGCATGTTAAGGCTCTGGTTTATTATCATGGGCCAGGAAAGCATCAATACATTGCCAATGATGCTGCCCTTTGTATAGTCCTTATCGAATGCAGCATTTCTTCCGGAAGAATGAAATCCCTTTTTTCCCATAGTAAGTGGCTACTCCGTTTTACTGATCGCAAATTCATTAAAGAATCCACGCCCCTCGAAGGTTTCCCACAATACGGGAAGAAGGGGTGGCTTTGTTTGCACCCTAAAAAGGTGTATCGACCCTAGGAGGTCCCGCCTGGCGGGATCTCTTCAAGACGATATCTATTCCGTTCTTTGCCTGTAGTCTGATTTTTAAGAGTTTTAAAAAGATTTTCCCAATTATAACGGGACATTCTGCAATCGTTCCCGGGCGTAAACCCTTAAAAATCAGACTACTTCAATGTTTAGGTGGAACTTTTTTTTGAGATATCGTCTTG
>JAFDAM010000031.1 GCA_019313825.1 Deltaproteobacteria bacterium | reverse complement strand
AAATTGGCTCTGACTGAATAGGGAAATCTATCCGGCGATGACTATCTCTTCAAGACGATATCTACCACCTTTTGCGGAAGTGGCCAAATATTTGGGCTTTGCCAAGTCAGTTGCTGATTCCAAGGGACTCAGAGGTATAAAACCCAAATATTTAACCACTGCTGAGTCAAGTGGAATTTTAAAAAGATATCGTCTTGAAGAGACAGCCATCGCCTCCTAGGGTCGATACACCCTTTTAGGGCGCAAACAAAGCCACGTCCTTCTTCCCGCTTTACGGGAAATCTTCGAGGGGTGTGAATTCTTTCCTTATAATGTCAGTATATCAACGTTCGATCCGATTACTCAAGTAAAATGAATATCTTGTGTGAAGAATAGCTGTTATGGGAGAGCAGAACTTATAAGTTACCGGCATGTTAACAGCAGGGGAGGGATTAGTTTTTCTTTGCGTCCTTTGCGACTTTGCGGTAATAAATATCCATCTATGCAGTATTGAGCTTTAGTCGAATCCTGAGATCCAGGTCTTCCCCAGAGGGTAGGTCCTATGGACCGGAGGCGGGGCCCGTCGAATATTCAGCATTGTGATGATCAGAGTACATGGACTCTGACTGAATAGAGTGTTTAAATCCGGCGATGGCTGTCTCTTCAAGACGATATCTACTACCTTTTTAGGAAGTGGTTAAATATTCGGGATTTGCCAAGTTAGAAGCAGATTTACGATAGTCCAGAGGTATAAATCCCAAATATTCAACCACAATGGAGGCTGATGGAATTTCTAAAAAGATATCGCCTTGAAGAGACAGCCATCGTCTCCTGACTTGGAACATCCCTTTTGGGCGCATTAAAGCCAGGTCTTCCTCTTATGCATAGGTCATATAGGCTGGAAGCTGGGCAGGGTTTCTTTAAATCCACAAGATATCAAGGCAATCGATATAATTGCTCCTGAAATGTGCACAAAATAATCCCGATAGCGCGATATAGAAGCCACAGATGAGAGATAAGAAGAGGATCTTTTTAATTATTAAATTTACATTACCCCTGGTCTTGTTCCTGATGATCGAATTGGGACTCAGGGCCATGGGTTGGTTTGCGCAGGAGCCCTTTTTCATTGATGCCTGGAAAAATGGTGAAAAAGATTTCCAGCTTAACGATAAGGTCGCATCCAGATATTTTGACGAAAGCCAGATAGCCCTCCCACAGCCTCCCCCCATGAAATTTCTCAAGACGAAAACCCGGAATACCTTCCGGATCTTCTGCATAGGGGCGTCAACACTCGAAGGGTTTCCCTTCGAGTGGAACGTGACTTTCCCAAGCCAGCTACGTTATATGCTGAGCAGATCATTCCCCGAGTACGGATTCGAGGTAATAAATACCGGCATGGCCGCTGTGAACAGTTATACGGCCCTGGATCTGCTGCCCGAAGTGCTTGAAGTAAAACCGGACCTGATTCTCTTTTATATGGGGCACAATGAGTTCTACGGCGCCTTTGGCAGCGCATCAACTGTCAAGGCGGGGAAAAATGACGCGTATATCCGATTATATCTTCTTTTGCAAAGGTTGCATACCACACAGTCTCTGAGATGGCTATTCGGGCATATCGCGCTGCGACCCGAGCTTCAGAATAATGGCAGCTCTCTGATGGAGGTGATGGTTAAAGACCAGGAGGTCTATTATGGTTCGGAAAAGTACGAATTAACCATGAAGACATTCCAAAGGAATCTGGAGCGCATTGTTAAACTGTGCAAGAAAAAGAAGGTCCCGGTCATCTTCAGCAAGCTGGTCTCCAATATCCGGGACTTAAAGCCTTTTGAGAGTCGTTCGAGCCTCAACCTTTCCGCGGATGAAAGAGAGCTGATCGCAAAGTATATTTCCAGGGCCGAAAGTCACGCGTCTCAGAAGGATTTTGTGAAATCGATTCAATTGCTCGAGTCAGCGCTTGAAATAGACAGCACGCAGGCTCTTCCCTGGTATCGATTGGGGCAGTATTACGAGGAGGCGGGTGATTATAAGCGCGCTCTGAACGCATTCCTCCGGGCCAAAGATCGAGACCTGATTCGGTTTCGCGCAAGTGAGGATATCAATGAGATTATTGCCGATGTAGCAGATGAAAGACAAATCCATGTTGTGGATATGCCGAAAGTGTTTTCTTTAAAAGCAAGGAATGGGCTGTTGGGAAACGAATGGATATGTGATCACCTGCATCCAACGCCGAATGGATATTTTATCATGGCAAAAGCTTTCTACAACAGGATCATCGATTCAGGTCTTCTTAATAACCCGGCTGTGGGCTTTGCGGAGAGGGAGATGCCTTACAACGTCACTGCCCTGGATTATGATATCGGGCTGATTAAAATCCACAAAATGGTTCACAGATGGCCCTTTACGAAGAAGAGGGTGTTGCCGGGAGACTATGTCCCATACGGAGATGAATTTACGCTTCAGCTTGTGAATAAGTTTTATTACGGGGGATGGAATTGGGCGAGAATCCACTATGAGATGGCTGAAGAATTTTTAAGGCGCGGAGAATTCGAAAAAGCGCTTCAATCCTATTTTGCCGTAATTATGGATTTGCCGGAGGAGCCTTACCCCTATATCCAGGCGGCCAACATATATGGAGATGAGAAAAAATTCGCGAAACAGGAAGAGTATCTTCGAAAAGCATTTGAATACAGCGATCAGAAGGGTATGCTGAATTATCAGTTAGCCATGTGCCTGTGGCAACAGAAAAAGATTGGCAAGGCGATTATAACCATGTCGGAGGCGTTGAGTTGCGATGACCTTGATAATGAACAGAGACTCAAGGCGCGATTGTATCATGAACGCATGAAGGCGGGATCAGAATACGGGGTCCTGAAATGAGGATATAGAATAAGGAGGTATAGTTATGATGGATGATCTGGTAAGGAAAACGAGGAGCTGCCGCAGATTTGTGGAGGAGCCCGTCAGCGAGGAGCAGTTGAGAGCTCTTGTGGAGCTGGCAAGATTATCCGCCTCCGCCGCAAATTTCCAGCCCTTGAAATATATCCTTTCCCATGAAAAGGAGATGAATCAGGTTATTTTCCCCAAACTCAAGTGGGCGGGCTACCTGAAGGACTGGGAAGGACCGGAGGAGGGCGAAAGACCCTCTGCCTACATTATTTGCCTTGGAGACATGGAGATCGCGAAATCTTTTGGCTGTGATCATGGTATCGCAAGTCAGAATATCCTCCTGGGGGCCACAAACATTGGCCTGGGATGCTGTATTATCGGCGCCGTGGAGAGAAAGGGGCTCAGAAAAGAGCTTAAGATCCCTGACCGTTTTGAGATCCTCCACGTGATTGCCCTTGGCAAACCCGGGGAAAAGATCGTGATTGAGACAGTAGGACCGGATGGGGACATAAGATATTGGCGGGATGAGTCAGGTGCACATCATGTGCCTAAAAGATCTCTAAAAGATATTATTATCCGGACTGAAACAGTGTTCTTGCATTTGTGATAAATTTATAGTAATAATATAGGCATTCCATATTTTTGATAATAGTGAGAACTCTATTATTACAGTCTTACGGATATTGTATTGATAAGAAGGTTACATGCCGATTATCCATCGCGGTAACTGTCGATAAAGAGGAGGACGATTATGTCTATGGAAAACAGCCGGTTCAAGAGAAAGGGTGACCATTATCTTCTTACCCTGTTTATTCACCTGTCCATATTAAGCTTCTTGACGTTCGGCATCTATGCGGCATTGTCCTTGAATTCAGAGGTAAAGGCCGAATCCAAACCATCTGTACCAGCATCTAAGCCGGTATCGAAGGAGAAACCTGCACCAAAGAAAACGTTTAATCCTGAATTTGAACTGACAAGACTGAATAATCTGATAAAACTGGACAAGGAAAACGCTGACGCCTTTTATAACCGCGGCTGGTTATATGAATATAAGGGGGATCTCCAGAAGGCTGAACAGGACTACACAAAGGCCGTTGAGATCAATAAGAGACATGTCGATGCCTACTATAATCGCGGCCTCGTCTATATTAAGATGAAAAAGTTTGAACAGGCCATCAAGGATTTTTCAGAGGCAATAAAGCTAAAACCTAAATCTATCGATGCATATTGCAATCGGGGAAACAGTAATTTACAATTGAATAAGACGGATCTTGCCCTTAAAGACTATGATGCCGCTCTTAAGATAGATCCTGAAGATGCAGACGTATATTACAATCGGGCTGTTGTCTATCTTGCCAAGGGAGATGAGGCAAAGGCAAAGGCTGATTTTCAAAAGGCTGCGCAGAGCGGACACAATAAGGCCAGGAAATACCTGGGAATGCCTGTTGAATGATTAAAAGATAAGAGTCCTCAAAACTGAATGCTGATAGCTGATAGCATATATCCAAAAATAATTATTTTTGGATATATTATCTAAGATCTTTCATCTCCTTTTTAATACGGCGCTTCAGTGAAGGGTCGTTATCTGATAGCTCGTTTGCCTTCTGAAAATGAAATCGGGCCTCTTCTCGCTTTTTTACCCTTTTAAAATAAATTCCAGAGTTGTAGTGGGCGAGACCCAGCCTATCCTCCCTTCCATATGATAAGCCGAGATTGTAGAAGACCTCATGCCTGACAGGTTCCATGGAGGTCAACCTCTCATAAATGCGGATGGCCGTGGAGTATTTCTCGATGTTCTGAAAGGACATTGCCTGGAGATAGAGTGACGCCTTGTCCCGGCTGTCTATCTTTAATGCCCTTTCAAAGACCTCTATTGCCTCACGGTCCTCGCCCTTCAGTTGATATGCCTCTCCTAAATGTCTCAAGACAGGTAATGATTCCGGCAGCCTTTTAAGCGCCTTTTGGAAATTATCTATTGCCTTGGGATATTCCGCCCTCTCTTTCCAGACCATACCTAGGCCAAAGTGGGCAATTGTTGAATCGGGATTTTTTTCGAGCTCTCTATTAAACAGTCTCTCCGCATCATGGGGTTCGAGATATTTGGCCTGAAGAATAGTTTTAAAGAAGGGGAAAAGCCTTTTAAAGCGGGCCGTCTCTTCCCTCTCTTGTTTAACGGTATAGGTGCTCAGCATGGTCTCAATGTTGGACATCCTTTCCGGGCCCACCGGGTGTGTGAGGAGATAAGGCGGGATATGGTCTATATTTAGCCATTGCCCTTCCTGAATTTTTCTTAGCGCGGTTATCATGCTATAGGGGTCAAATCCGGCCTGATCCATGTATTTATGCCCCAATTGATCGGCCTGCCGTTCGTCATCGCGGCTGTAACTCAACTGTTTCTGAATCCCGGCAGCCATGGAGCCGGTTATGATCGCTTCGGATAGCTGACCGTGGAGCAAGGTGCCGGCTAATATCCCTGCCATGGTCGCGAGCCCCATTTTTTTGCTCTGTTCAATACGGTGTGAGAGGTGCCTCGCGGATACATGCCCTATTTCGTGGCATAAAACGGCAGCCAGCTCATCAACTTTGTCCATTGCCTCTATAAGCCCGGCGAACATAAAGATATGTCCTCCGGGACCCGCAAAGGCATTCAGGTCATTATCCTTGATGATATAGAAGTGAAAAGGGAAATGCTTTGTCTTAAGAGGCCTGACAAGGTATTCACCAAGATCATTGATATATCCGTCAACGAAATCATCATCCAGAAAATCGTAATGTTTACGGATATTGCCCAAGAATTGCCGGCCAAGTATTGTCTCCTTCTCAATCGACAGGGCAAAAACACTGGGTTGATCTGTAAACGTATGGAAAGATATTAGAGATATCGTAAAAAGGAAAATCGTATATTTAAACCTTCTGCATCCTGTCTTCATCTAAGTCCACCCTTGGCGCCTCGATCCAAAGACCTTCCAGATCGTAAAATTCTCTTACAGGTTTATAAAATATATGGATCACCAGATCACCATAATCCATCAATATCCAATGCCCCTCCTGCTCTCCTTCCACACCATAGGCCTTGAGGCCCTCTTCACGCATTCTCCTGCTCAGATGCCGGCTGATTGCCTGAACCTGGCGGCTGGAGTTTCCACTGGCAATTAGAAAGTAATCGGTAATGGAGGTCAACTTCCCCACCTCAAACAAAATCGGATTAATGGCCTTGCGTTCCTTAATGATCTCTGAGGCCAAGAGTGCCTTATTGAGTGTCTCCATAGATACTATATAACCCCTTTTTTAATATATATGACCTGACCGATTCCGGGACCAGGAAACGAATGGATTGTCCGGCAGCCATCAACTCCCTTATTCTGGTAGAGGATATATCCATCAAGGTGGCATCATGATGGATCAGTATATTCCCGGATGGAATGACAAAACGATTGTCGCCCTCCCTTTGAAAACCTAGCTCCAGCGAAAGGACAAATGGCTCCAGCTCTTCCGGTGGGAAGCCCGGCCTGTTAATAATGACAAAGTTCGTATAATCAAAGAGTCGTTTATACTCTTTCCAGGTCTTTATCTCAAGAAAGGCATCAATACCGATGATAAAGAAGAGTTCGGGTTCAGGTTGGAAGAGCCTGCGTATCTCTCTCAGGGTTTCGATGGAGTAAGAGAGGCCCTGACGGCGTCCTTCCAGATCAAGTGCCTCAAGGGAGGATAAATCCTGGATGGCCATTCGTGTCATGGCCAGTCGATCATTAAAAGGTGTGATGGGCTCTCTATTCTTGTGGGGCGGCAATGCCCCCGGGATAAAGTAGACCTTTTCCAGTTCCAGTTCCTTAAATATCTTTTCTGCTATGCGCAGATGCCCCATATGGATCGGGTCGAAGGTCCCTCCTATGATGCCTAATCTCAAATGACTTTACCCCCTCTTCAGCTCCTTACCTGTCCGTCACCATAGACGATAAATTTGGTAGTAGTCAATTCCTCAAGACCCATGGGACCGAAGGCATGAAGCTTTGAGGTGTTTATTCCGATCTCGGCGCCGAGACCCAACTGGTTTCCATCGTTAAACCGCGTTGAGGCATTGACCAGGACCACTGATGAATCCACCTCAGCCAGAAATCGGCGGGATCGATCATAGTCTTTTGTGACAATGGCCTCGGTGTGATTTGAACCATACTTTTCTATATGGTCAAGGGCCTCGTTCATGTCTGATACTATCTTGACCGCCAGGATAAGGTCCAGGAACTCGGCAGGCCAATCTGATTCCTCTGCCGCTTCTGCTTCAGGGATTATGGCAAGGGTCCCCGGGCAGCCTCTGATCGTAACACCGGCGTCCTGGAAACGTTTTACCATGGAAGGGAGGAAATCCCTTGCGATTTTATCATGGACGAGCATGGTCTCCATGGCATTGCATACCCCGGGCCTCTGTACTTTGGCGTTAAAGCATATCTCAGACGCCATCTTCAGGTCGGCAAACTCGTCCACATACACGTGGCATACGCCCTTGTAATGCTTCAGCACAGGGATGCGCGAGTTCTCCGTGACAAAGCGAATCAGGCCTTCCCCACCCCTCGGGATAATAATATCCACGTGGTCTTCAAGGCTCAAGAGGATACCCACCGCTTCTCTATCGGTGGTGGGAATGACCTGGATGGCCTTCTGAGGGAGACCGGTCTCCTCAAGGGCTTCTCTTAGAATCTCCGCCAGGATCAGATTCGAGTTAATTGCCTCTGAACCCCCTTTGAGAATAACACTGTTACCGGATTTAAGACAGAGACCTGCAGCGTCCACCGTCACATTGGGTCTGGATTCATAGATGAAGCCGATTACTCCCAGGGGAATCCTTACTCGGCCTACCACAAGACCGTTGGGCCTTTTCCGCATGCCGGCCACCTCTCCCACAGGGTCGGGCAGGGCAGCCACCTCTTTAAGGCCTTCAGCCATGGATCGGATTGTCTTATCATCCAGTGTCAAACGATCGATCATGGCCGAAGTCAGGCCCTTTTCTTTCGCGGAGGATAGATCCTTGCTGTTCTCTTCTATTATCTCTTTTTCCCTTTGCACCAATCTGTCTGCCATCAGCTCAAGGGCGGCATCCTTATTGTCCCTCTCCATTCTTCGTAATTGCCTGGATGCATCTTTGGCAGCCATGCCCATATCTTCAATCATTCTCTCAATAGACATACGTCATCTCCGTCATTCATGCCATCGGTTATGACCAGATTATCACGGTGAATAACCTCATCATCATGTTTGTATCCCAGCCTGGACTCAATCTCCGTGCTTTTAAGCCCCATGATTTTTTTTATATCACCTGAATTATAATTAACCATGCCAACGGCCAGTTCCTGGTTATTCTCGTTCAGCAGTATTACCGAATCCCCCAGGCTGAATTTTCCCCTGACCTCTTTGATGCCTGATGGAAGCAGACTTTTACCTCTCTTTTTCAGGGCCTCTCCAGCCCCGGAGTCAATAATGATCTCACCCTTTGAGGATTTGGTAAAGGCAATCCAGTGTTTTCGGCAAGGAAGTGTAATATCCTGTGGCAAAAAAAGCGTCCCCTCTTCCCGGCCCGTGAATATTTCCCGCAGGATACCCTGCTTGCGGCCGTTTGCAATAATGGCCGGGACGCCTCCGAGTGTGGCTTTATGGACAGCTTTGATCTTGCCGGCCATGCCACCTGTACCTAAAAACCCCGGTATGGAACCGGCATAACTCATAATCTCCCTGTTTACCTTCTCAACCACATTAATAAGACGGGCATCTTTATGGGTTCGTGGATCCCTATCAAAGAGGCCATCTATATCGGTCAGATTAATGAGCAGATGTGATTCAGTCATGTTGGTGACCATGGCGCTCAGGTTATCGTTATCCCCAAATTTTATCTCATCGACTACTACGGTGTCATTTTCGTTGATAATGGGGATGATTTTCCAGGATAGCAGCGTGAAGATGGTGTTTCGAGCGTTAAGGTATCGGCTCCTATGGTTGAGATCGTCTCTGGTGATCAATATCTGCGCGACCTTCTGACCATGGCGACCAAATGCATTCTCATAGGCCATCATAAGACTGCTCTGCCCTACGGCCGCTATGGCCTGCTGCTGCGATATGGATACAGGCCTTTTTGTCAGCCCGGTTATTTTCAGGCCAGAGGCAATGGCGCCGGAAGAGACCAGGATGATCTCTATCCCTTTTTTTCTGAGACCGCATATATCATTGGTAAGGGCGCTGATGACCCTCCTGTTAAGGCCATTTTTCGCAGTCAGGACACCGCTTCCGACCTTCACTACCGCCCTTTTTATCGGCTTAAGCAGTTTCTTCCTGTAGGATATTGAAAGGTCTGTTTTTTTATTCATCCAGGATTTTCCTCGCGAGGATCTGTTTCAGGTCTTCAAGACCTTCACCGGTCAATGCGGATATGGGCAAAGATGCCAGCCCCATTTGATCCATGGCCTTTTTGATGCCTTTAATATCTCTTTGCCCGGATGAAAGATCCATCTTGTTGATCAGGACCATCTGTTCCTTCCGGGTCAGTGAAGGGTTATATCTCTCCAGCTCATTTTGTAAGGTATAAAAATCTTCAAGCATATTATCGGCAGGAACATATGTTATGTCTATGAGATGAAGCAGGAATCTGGTCCTCTCAATATGTTTCAGAAAACGGTGTCCCAGGCCTCGGCCCTCACTTGCCCCTTCTATCAACCCAGGTATGTCTGCTATGGTTAGGGTGCTTTGATCGTCAAATTCCATAACACCCAGATTGGGGACGATCGTTGTAAACGGGTATCTGTCAATTCTGGGACGTGCCATGGTAAGGCGGGACAGAAGTGTTGATTTTCCAACGTTTGGCAGACCGATAAGTCCTATGTCGGCGAGATATTTAAGTGAAAGCCTGAGTCTTTTCTTCTGACCGGGAAGACCGGGCTGGGCAAACCGTGGTGCCCTATTGGTTGAAGTGGCAAAATGGCTGTTACCTTTTCCGCCTTTACCTCCCGGGAGGAGTGTGACCTCCTGATTGTCTTGGATTAGATCGGCGAGCATTTCGCCCGTATCGTGGTCATAGATGATTGTTCCTAAAGGGACTTCTATAACTACGTCTGACCCGTTTTTTCCTGTCTTATTCTGGCCTTTCCCGTGTCTTCCGGCTTGGGATTTGAAGTGTTTTCGTGAACTGTAGTCTGATAGGGTATGGAGTCTCGTCGAGGCCCTAATAACTATGTTTCCTCCGTCCCCGCCGTCCCCACCGTCAGGACCTCCTTTGGGAATAAACCTCTCTCTTCGAAAGCTGACGCAACCCTTTCCCCCATCCCCTGAGACAGCGGTAATTACAGCCTCATCTAAAAAAGCCATCTCAACCCCGGGAGATGAAAATAGTTCAAGATCTTACTCTGCGTATACGCTTACCTTTTTCCGGTGTCTGGCAAACTGTTCATAGGCGACTATTCCATCGATCTTGGAAAAAAGGGTATAATCCCTTCCAAGGCCTACATTTTCACCGGGATGTATCTTGGTCCCTTTTTGTCTGATCAGGATGTTTCCGGCGCTTACTTTCTGCCCGGAATACTTTTTCACTCCATACCTTTGACCGGCACTGTCTCTTCCGTTTCGGGAGCTGCCGCCTGCCTTTTTATGTGACATAATATATATTCCTCGTTTTAAACAGAAATAGGATGAGAACTATCTGTTATGTTTTAACATTCTCAACTTTGATAAGAGAGAAATCCTGCCGGTGGCCCTGTTTTTTCCGGTAACCTTTTCTCTTCTTGTATTTAAACACCACAATCTTCCTGTCTTTACCATGCCTTGTAATACGGCCCAAAACTTTGGTGTTTTCCAGATAGGGTTTCCCAAGATCCACTTTTTCGCCGTCAGAGGTTAAAAGTACCTTATCAAAGGCAACGGTATCACCGACTTCGCCCGGTAGTTTCTCCATTTTTATTTCTTCGCCCGGGGCAACACGATACTGTTTACCTCCGGTCTGAATAACCGCGTACATAGATACCTCCAAAATATTAATCTTTTATATTATATAGATTATCAAATAAAGTCAATTTATAAAAGGTCATTAAAAAAGTGCCCCCGGCGTGACTCGAACACGCGGCACCCAGATTAGGAATCTGGAGCTCTATCCACCTGAGCTACGGGGGCGTTATGAGACTAATACCAAGATTTTGACAAAAAGCAAGATTTTTTGTTTAAACATACAAAACAAAAGTGTTGCTATTATATGAGAAGATTGTAAGATCCTGATAGGAAAGGGGATTTTGCGATCCCCTTTCCCATGACAATGGCTTTAACGGCAGACAAAGAGGTTGTTTCATAATAGGAGATATAAGATATGTCGGAATCTGATGCCGGAGTAAAGGAGACAGTATTTAGCCCCTATTTTCTTATCACCCTGATCCTGACTCTGGTGGTTCCGGTGTTTATCCTGCATTCAGTGAATAATGTCTTCAATACCCCAAAGACCCTGCTTATGCTTGTGGGCGTTTCATTGATGATAGGCATCTATTGCTTTCAGTTTTTACGGGGTCAAAGGGTATTAAAGCCTGGGACAACGACAGAAAAAATAATACTCTTCTTAATCCTTCTCAATTTTTTCTCCTTTTTTTATACTCAAAATCCGTATTTTACGGCCAAGGCGGCTGTTTTGAATATCACCTGCCTTGTTCTTTTCTATTTTGTATCAATCAACACGGACGGAAAACGGGCCATTGTTCTCATTTCAGCTGCCGCTTTCAGCGGGCTATTGGTTTCGACCATTGTATGGCTTCAATTCTTTGATATCTATATCCTGATCAAATGGGCGCGAACAGAAGAAATGATCATGGGAACCATAGGGAACTCAAACTTTTTAGGGGCGTACCTGGTCTTTCCCCTTTTTGCCGTGGCAGGCCTGATATTCCTTTTAAAGGGGAAATTCCGCCTCATTCCTGTTGGACTCTCCATTTTTTTGACAGGGGCATTTCTCTTTTCAAGGGCCAGGGCTAGCTGGCTTGGCTTTTTCCTGACTCTGCCCTTTTTCCTTTACATAATAATGAAGATACACGGGATATCCATATCTGCCTATGTCCATGCACATTCAAGGCGGGTAGTCGCTTATGGGCTTGTATTGCTGGCTATTCTGATCTCCTTATGGTACATGGCGCCCCAGCGTTTCCACGATATGATGGATTATAGGAATGTGTTCGAATCCGAAACGCTCAGGCTCAGGATGGCAAAATATTTTCCTCCATCGATCCGGCTTTTTAAACAGAGTCCCCTTTTTGGTACTGGCCTATGGTCATACAGGAGTATGGTCTATGAGGCCCAGGCAGAGATAAACAGGATAGATCCGGGCTATTTTGAAAACTACCCGGAACCGAAACCCCGGCGTGTGCATAATGAATACCTGGAGATCCTGAATGATGGTGGTCTTGTGGCAGCCACAGCTTTGTTGCTATTCCTTCTGGTGGTTATGCGGCACGGCTGGAAAGTTATTAAGGATGAGGAGGCTGATCCTCGAGACAGGATCATCGCTGCCATGGCCTTCTGTTCCATATGCGCGATCATGCTGGCATCTCTTTTCTTTTTTCCTTTCCGGGTCAACAGCACTATGTTTATGACAGTACTGATGATGGGGCTGATGGAGGGTATCTACCTGAGCAGATACGGGCTTAAATCAAGCACCGGAGAATGGATATCACCTACGAAGTTTGTTTTAATTCCCATGGTCTTTCTCGTTATAATAGGGGTAATCTGGCATACGGGGATAAGGCCCTTTAAAGGCGAAATGGAACACTTGAAATACAAGGTCTCCGAGTCCCGGACCGACGCGAAGGGGGCGGAAAGGCACATACTTAAGGCCATAGAATATGACCCCCGCAACTCGGCGTATCACCTTTATGCAAGCCGGTTCTACGTGAATGCATTAAAAGATTACAGGAAAGCCAGTGATTTTATTGAAAGGGCCATTGTAGATTTTAATGGTGATATTACCATGTGGCTCGTATATTTCTATAAGGGACTTATCAAATTCCAGGTGGGGAGTCCTTTGGAGGCACGGGCCGCTTTTGAAAAGGCCCTTTATTACAACCCCACATTTGAACCGGCCAGAAAAAAGCTTGAAGAAGTAAATCAGTTAATCAAGACTCATGACAGTGTGACGATAAAGTTCAGATAGGTCCTATTTTTCCTTCCAGCAAGTAGCACTCTTCCCTGTTCCATTAAAATGGCAGATGATCGAAAATTATATGAAAAATCCCAAAAACCCCTTGATCAGATCCGTAAAACGCATTATATTAAACCACTTTGAATCAACCTTTATTTAGCGATATGGGATAAATAACTCCCAGTCTATCAGCGCTTATAATCAGATGGGGATGTAGCTCAGTTGGGAGAGCGGTACGTTCGCAACGTACAGGTCAGCGGTTCGATCCCGCTCATCTCCACCATAATTTTTTTCTAAAGAATTTGTAACTAAACGAGGCACAATAGAAATGAATAGAGAAGCAACGATAGACAGAAAGACAAAAGAGACCGATATCAGATTGAGTCTGAATCTGGACGGAAGTGGAAAATGCAAAATCGATACTGGGATACCTTTTATCGACCATATGTTGACCCTCATGACTGCCCATGGATTCATGGATATTGAGATAACCGCCAAAGGGGATACAGAGGTTGACTATCATCACACGATTGAGGACATCGGTATCTGCTTGGGGATGGCCATCAATCAGGCAATGGGTGAGAAAGAAGGGATCAGGCGGTATGCTCAGGCAACAGTCCCCATGGATGAAGCCCTCGCGAGTGTGGTAATAGATATCTCTAATCGCCCTTTTTTGGCCTACCGGGTCTCTATAGAAGAGAGCAAAACAGGGAACTTTGACGTGAACCTGGTCGAGGAATTTTTTCGTGCTTTGGTGAATTACGCAGGCATTACCATGCATGTGGACCTCTTATCCGGTAAAGATGCACATCATGTTTCCGAGTCTATCTTTAAGGCATTTGGAAGGGCTTTAGACCAGGCGGTCGGCATTGAGAATAGATTAGGGGGCGCAGTGCCCTCTACCAAGGGTGTATTATAGGTCCTGGAGGACATTATGCCTTATAGAAGCCTAAAAATTCCTTTTTTATCTATCTGCCCGTGGATCCTGTCCATTATTCTCCTATGTGCGGGCTGTCATTTAAAACCTGGAGGTGTCTCCCAGGAGAGGCCCTTACCACTCAAACCAGGAAAGATTGTAGTAGTCGGTTTCAGGCCAATTTTGTCTCATGGGGATGAACCTGGTGTGATTCGGAATCCTATCTCTGGGGCTGTTTTTATGGCTAAACCGGTAACACAGGATGTAGCGGATAGTATGACAGACAATCTGTTTGCCAGACTACTGGAGTATAAAAGATATCACCTGGTTGGCCCCAAGCAGGCAAAAGGGGTATTCTCAAGCCTGGTATCTTCTGATCAAGGTATGAGAGATATTGAAATCTTTCCAAAAATCGGTCAGGCGTTCTCTGCGGATGCTGTTATGATAGGCTATATATACAGGTGGCAGGAGCGTGAAGGAACGGATTATTCGGTTAATCGCCCTGCCTCAACGGCCTTTGACCTCTATTTGATAAGACCTGACGATAGGGCCATATTATGGAAAGGAAGGTTCGATAAGACACAGAAATCACTCAGTGAGAATCTGCTGGATATCAAGACATTTCTCAAGGGAAGAGGTAGGTGGATGACTGTCAAGGAATTGGCGGATTCCGGTTTGGCGGATCTATTGGATAAATCGCCTTTGGGCGGCAAGGAACGAAAAGAGGATTGAGGCTTGATTGTTATTCCAGCTATAGATATCAAAAATAGCCGATGTGTCCGGCTCAAACAGGGGCAGATGTCAAAAGAGACCGTATATTCGGAAGTCCCCGAAGAAATGGCAATAAAATGGTATGAAGATGGTGCAGAACGGCTCCATTTAGTTGACTTGGATGGAGCAATAAGTGGTAGACCGATTAATAGAGAGGTTATTAGAGATATCGTTAATGCTGTTCCGATTCCTATCCAGCTTGGCGGAGGGATTCGAGATATAAAGACTATTGAGGTATACCTTGAACTCGGTATTCATCAGATTATTCTGGGGACTGTTGCATTTAAAGATCCGGAGTTTGTAACGCTGGCCTGTAAAAAATTCCCCGGCAGAATCATCCTTGGGATTGATGCCAAGGAAGGACATGTGGCTGTTGAGGGGTGGACCGAAGAGACAGACATGTCTCCTGAGGAGATGGCAAAGAGTTATGAGGCCTTGGGAATCTCAGCGATTATCTACACCGACATCCAAAGGGATGGAATGAGCACAGGCCCAAATGTGGAGGCGACAAAGGATCTTGCAGAAGCGATAAATATACCAGTGATCGCATCAGGCGGGATCTCAGGAATTGATGATGTGGCCAAGATATCAGCTATCTCTGAGTGTGGGGTGATCGGGATGATTACCGGCAGGGCCCTTTATGAAGGCACACTAAATCTTGCCGAAGCGATAAGGTTTTTAAAAAACGGAAAAATCGGAATTAATACTTGACTTTTTAGTTTAAATTTATATCATAAAATGTTTAACTTTGATAGATCTCTTCTCCATTTACAAGAGACTATCTCTGAGTTGTCAGCTGACAGCCCGAGGGATCTGGGAAAGGTCATGAAAGCTGCCATGGCTCGAATAGCGGGAAAGGCCCAGGGCAAAGAGGTTAATGAGATAGCAAGGAAACTGCTGAGTTAGCCTGCATGATTAAACATACATATCATGTTCTTGAGTTCCATAAATTATTGCATATCTTATCAGGCTACGCATCCTGCCCGTTAGGGCGGTCAGATTGCTTATCACTCAAACCTTTGAGTGATCTAAAAGTTATTGATAATGAACAGAGACTTGTTTCCGAGATGAAACTCCTTCTTAACGTGAAGGGGTTTTTTCCGTTTGAGGGGTTGATTGATACTGGACATATTTTAAAAGATTGTCGCGTTGAAGGATCTTGTCTGGAACCGGAACAGTTTATATCTGTTTTACGAATTACCGAGGAGAGTAAACAGTCCAAGAAGAATATCCTGTCCCAACAGGATCTGTGCCCCGGGCTATATGACATGGTAAAAGAGATGCCTCTCTGTGAGGAGTTGAGAGAGGCGATCAAGAAGGCTATACACCCAAATGGCTCTATCAGCGATTCAGCGAGCCCTGGATTAAAAAAGATAAGGCGTAAAAAGAGAGATTTGAGGGGGGCTCTTCAAAAGAGATTAGAAAATATCAAAAGGTCCTTAAGCATAGCTTCAGATGGCGATGATCACCTGATCTCCATTCGTGACGGGCGTTATGTGATCCCTCTAAGGACTAATTTGAAAAATAGGGTTCAGGGTATCATACATGGTTATTCCCAAACGCATGCTACTTGCTTTTTTGAGCCTATTGAGGCCATGGAGGAGAATAATCGCCTGGCAGAATTGAGTCACCTTGAAAAGGGGGAAGAGCTAAGGATATTAAGCTGTTTATCTGCAATGGCAAGGGATGTGGCTGAAGATCTGCACAGGGCCCAGACCCTTTTGGGTAGATTGGACGGGATTTTTGCGAGGGCGCAATTCAGTACGGCACTCAATGGAGTCAGGCCCATAATGAGGCACAACAGTGTGATAGATCTCAGGCAGGCAAGGAATCCGATCCTGATCTCTATGGCCCATGAGGGAGATTCTCCGGTACCTGTGGATATCCTTCTGGACAGAGATGTGAATATCATGATCATCTCCGGCCCTAACAGGGGAGGTAAAACAGTAACATTGAAAACCCTTGGCCTGTTGAGCTTAATGGCCCAGGCCGGTATTCATATCCCTGTGGCCGAAGGAAGTCGGCTGCCGGTTTTCAGGAATATTCTGGCTGAGATAGGTGATGATCAGGATATTCAGACGGGGCTAAGTACCTTTTCGGCCCATGTGAGTCACCTGAAAGATATGATGGAGTGTGCGGATCAGGAGAGCCTTATTCTTATAGATGAACCGGGCATGGGCACAGATCCGGATGAAGGGGCGGCGCTGGCCATGGCATTACTCGAGGATCTATCCAGGAAGAAGGCCCTGGTAGCTGTATCGACCCATTATAATCGGCTAAAAACATATGGGATACTGGATGAAAGAGCGAAAAATGCCTGTGTGGAATTTGATGAATCTACCAGCCGTCCAACTTTCGCGCTTCAATATGGGACCCCAGGCTCCAGCTATGCCTTTGAAATCGCGCGTGAATGCGGGATTAAAGCGGACATTATTGACCATGCAAGAAGATATTTGAGTAAGGATGAGGTACACCTAAATCGGCTGATAGATAAACTAAATCGACTGAATAATGAGGCTGCCTTTGAGAGATCAGAGGCAGAACATGTCAAGAGGAAATACCATTCAGCGAAAGAGAGGTTGAAGGGTACATTAGACCGGCTTGAGTCAGAAAAGACGTCTATACTTGAACAGAAGGCAGCGGAAGCTGATCAGGTTATCAAAGAGGCAAGAGATCAATTAAAAGATATCATCAACACCTTTAAGAGAAAGGGAGAATCATCCCAGGCCTTTATCCAGCAAAGGTTCGACGATATCTCCAATAAACTGCTGGACCGTATATCTGTCTCCGAGGACCGAGGGAAACCCGATAAGAAGAGCAATCTCAGGGCAGGGCAACTTGTTCGCCACAAGGGCCTTGGGCAGGAAGGAAGGATCATATCCATTGATACTTCCAGTTCCAAGGCATTGATACTGACAGGAAACATCAAGGTCTCGGTTAATATGCAGGACCTATTGGCTATTGCTGACAAGGAAGAGCATAAGTCAGAGAAATCACCCGGTGATATCTCCTGCCAGGTTTCAAGCAATTCAGGCAGGGAGATCAATCTAATCGGGTACAGGGTTGATGACGCATTACCCCTTATTGACAAGATGATTGACAGGACCATGATAGAAGGTGAATTGTCATTAAGGATTGTCCACGGGTATGGGACCGGGAGGTTAAGATCCGCTATCAGGGATCATCTGAAAAGTTTCTCTTGCGTAAAAAGGGTCTGTGGCGCGGATCTAAAATCCGGAGGCGAGGCCATTACCATAGTGGAACTGAACTAGGTGTCTATTTAAAAATGGATCCATATCAATCTGCAAAGGAAGAGATAAAAAGAGCCGCGGATATCGCGGAGCTTATCGGTCAATATGTCCAGCTTAAAAAGACCGGATTGAACCATGTGGGTCTTTGCCCATTTCATTCGGAAAAGGACCCTTCCTTTACGGTAAGCCCGTCAAAACAGATGTTTCATTGTTTTGGGTGTAAGAAGGGTGGTGATATCTTTGATTTTTGGATGGAATATCATAAAGTCCCCTTTGCGCAGGCCATGCGGGACCTGGCTGGCAGGTATCATGTGACGTTACCTGAAAGAAAAATGACTCCATTCCAAAGACGGAAGATGGAGCTAAGTGAATTACTGTTTAAGATAAATAGGACAGCTGCCGAATACTTTCACTACATCCTTACAGAGTCGGAAAAAGGCAGGTCAGGCAGGGCGTATCTTGATAAGAGGTCTGTTGACAAAGAGATTATTCAGGAATTCATGCTCGGGTACGCGCCTGAAGAGTGGGATGGCCTGACAAACTTCTTGAAAAGAAAAAAAAAGGATATGGATAAGGCTGCCCAAGCAGGCCTGATTATCGCCAAGAAGAATGGCGGATACTATGATCGTTTCCGTGGTCGCGTTATATTTCCCATATTTAATTTGAGAAAACAGATTGTGGGCTTTGGCGGTAGGGTGCTGGATGACTCATTGCCAAAATATCTGAACACCCCGGAGACACCGGTTTTTCGCAAGGGGGAATTACTATATGGTCTGCACTCCGGTTATAAGTCGATAAGGGAAAGCCGCAGGGCCGTGATAGTTGAAGGATATACAGATGTGCTGGCATTGAAAAGGCATGGTTTTAATGAGGCAGTTGCCACGCTCGGAACTGCCCTGACCAGAGATCATATTAGAAAGCTCAAAGGATACACGAAAGAGGCAGTAGTCGTTTTTGATGCCGACGCGGCCGGTAAAGGGGCTGCCATTAAAAGCATGCCCCTGTTTATCAATGAAGGACTCACGTCAAGGGTAATGGTTTTACCTGAAGGAGATGATCCTGATAGTTTTGTCAACAAGAGAGGATTGGAAGGGTTTTTGGAACTTTTAAACGGGGCCATGCCCATGTTCGAATTCTATCTTGATCTGAAATTAACCCGGTTAAATGACGGGATAGACGGACAGGTTAGTCTATTGAAAGAGATACTGCCTGTATTGATTGAACTCAACAATGACTCTCAGCGTTCACTCTATGTTCGGCGCCTCTCTGAAAGGACCGGCATCGCTGAATCAATAGTATTGGCTGAACTTCGCAATCGACAGGCTTATCAGTCAGGAAAAGAACATGCAGATAATATAAGGAAAAGGTTGTCCAGCTCAAAGGCAAAAAGGGGAGATGACCTTCCGTTGCTTAATCTTTTAATCCATGCTCCCCATACCATGAATAGGCTTATGAACCGTGATTGTAAGCTTCTTCTCTCTGATCCGATTGTTATGGAAATCTTTGATTCCATGTATGAGATCTATAACAGGGAGGGGGAGATTACACCCGCAGAGATGTTGGAAAAGCTTGAAGGGGAATCGACCAGGGAGAGATTCAGGGAGGTGATGCTATCTTCCCCGATCTATCCTGATGAAGTAGTGGAACAGGCCGTGAACGAGTTTGAAGATAGAGTTCATAAGATCAAACTATCGGAATCCATTAACAGGGCCAGAGAGCAGGGTGATATTAAAGGCCTTAATCAACTTATTAAAAAATAGTGTTCAGGGCTGAAGGTTAAGAAAAATAAAATCTCTAAGGAGGGGATAGAATGAATAATAATGCTGATATGGTAAATTTGAAGCGATTGATAAATATCGGTAAAGATAAAGGCTATATCACATATGAAGAACTGAACGATGATCTACCTAACGAGATAGTCTCTTCAGAGCATATAGATGATGTTATGATGATGTTTGAAGAACTGAACATCATGGTTATTGACGAAGCCGCAAGAAAAGAGATTGAAAAATCCAAAAAGATCAAGAAAAAGAGGGGGAAGACATTAGAAAAAGAGACTTTTCGGGCAGAGGTATCTGATGGAGCAGCCAGGGTCTCTGACCCGGTAAAGATGTATCTGAAAGAGATGGGTGGTATCTCTCTTCTCACAAGAGAAGGGGAGGTGGAGATAGCTAAAAGGATTGAGAAGGGAGAGAATGACACATTAAATGCCTTGTTGAAATGTTGTGTTGGTATCGAATACATAGTTGAACTGGGGGAAAGACTAAAAGCGGGTGATATTAAATTAAAGGAAATGATCAATGATCCGGATTACGAAGATAGCCATACACAACTTGGTGAGAGGAAAGAGAATATCATATATGTGATAGATGAGATTAACGACCTGTATCAAGAATGCCGTGAATCAAAACGAGAGATCTCAAAGAAGCGTTGCTCTGCAGCAAAAAAGAAGAAACTTCGCGCTAAAATGGAAAAAGATCATAAAAAGATGCTTGAATTGATACGCTCATTTCAACTTGAGAAGGGACAACTTGATCATATGGTTGATAGGCTCAGGGATATGGTGGCTGAGATTGATGAGGCTGAAATAGCGATAACAGATTGTATGTTAAAGGCGGGTGGTAAGCCAATATCTTACATAAAAAAATGTATAAGCAGAATACCAAAGACTGCAAAAGATAATCAAGTGGTAACTCCTCTTAAGCTAAAAAAATGCGAACTAATGGACTTAAAAGCTGAAGTAAATAACTCCCAGAAATGCATTAAAGATATAAAAGAACGCACTAATATGGGGCAAAGAGAGCTTAAAAAGATATTTGAAAAGGTTCAAGATATTTTCGGAAGATCGAAAGTAGCAAAACGAGAGCTTATACAGGCAAACTTAAGATTGGTAGTCAGTATAGCAAAAAAATATACAAACAGAGGCCTGCAATTTCTGGATCTTATACAGGAGGGTAACATAGGCCTAATGAAGGCCGTGGAAAAATTTGAATATCAGCGGGGTTACAAATTCAGCACCTATGCAACATGGTGGATCAGGCAGGCTATAACAAGGGCTATTGCCGATCAGGCCAGGACCATCCGTATCCCTGTTCATATGATTGAAACCATCAACAAACTTATACGGACATCCAGATACCTGGTTCAGGAGCATGGCCGCGAACCCACGCCTGAGGAGATTGCCGAAAAGATGGAATTTCCCTTGGAGAAGGTCAGGAAGGTATTGAAGATTGCAAAAGAACCTATCTCTCTGGAGACCCCTATCGGGGAAGAAGAGGACAGCCATCTCGGTGATTTTATCGAGGATAAAAAGGTCCTTTCACCTGGGGAGGCTGTTGTTAACCATAGCCTGGGAGAGCAGACAAGAAAGGTACTCACCTCACTCACTCCGAGAGAGGAAAAGGTACTTCGAATGAGATTCGGAATTGGTGAAAAATCCGATCATACCCTGGAAGAGGTGGGCCGGGATTTTAATGTTACCAGGGAGAGAATAAGACAGATAGAGGCAAAGGCGCTGAGAAAATTAAGGCATCCCAGTCGAAGCAGAAAATTGAAAAGCTTTGTGGAAAGATAAAACATTAGATAGATGGGGTTTTTCCTTGACAAATAATTGTTACGTCTGCATTTTATAACCTACAATATGTGAGTGTGGGCCCATAGCTCAGCTGGAAGAGCCACCGGCTCATAACCGGTAGGTCCCTGGTTCGAACCCAGGTGGGCCCATCAGCGAGTAAATTCTGATAATGTTCATTAGAAGCGTCTTGATAGATTACTGTTTTGAACCAAGCTCCTGATCTGGGAAAAGGGCGCACCATTAGAAGGTGCGCCCTTTAATTTTTTAATTATGGATCGTCAGTTGTAAAAATGGTGCCTACACTCAAAGACATCCTGAACCTCTTAGATGAGATAGCTCCTTTTTCTATAGCCGAGGAATGGGATAATCCTGGTCTTCAGGTTGGTTATCCTTCACAGGAAATAACAAAGATATTGATAGCCCTTGATCCAACTATCAGTGCGATAGAGGAATCTTCGGATAGAAAGGTCCAACTACTGCTCACTCATCATCCCCTAATATATAAATCCCTTTCACACATTAACCGGGCGGCATATCCAGGAGATGTCATTTTTGAGGCGTTTAAACAGGGGATTTCAATAGTAGCCGCTCATACCAATTTAGATGTGGCTCAGGGCGGCATTAATGATATATTGGCTGATCTTTTTGGTCTTCAAAATTTGGAAGTGCTTCAGGAAAAAGAATCAACTGCCAGTGGGACAGGTTTGGGGAGGATAGGAAATCTTCCGGAGCCCGTGAGACTATCGGCCATGATAGAGACAGTCAAAAAGGTGCTTGGCACTATGAGTGTAATGGTAGTGGGTCATGGCGACACGGAGATCGGACGGGTCGCTGTAGTGGGAGGCTCGGGTGGCGGAATGGTGCCTACGGCCTCAGTAAAAGGGGCTAGCCTGTTGATCACTGGGGATGTTGGCCATCATGAGACGCTTGAAGCCGAGACCCTTGGGCTGGCCTTGATCGATGCCGGGCATTTTTATACCGAAAGAGCGGCGCTGAGGCCTTTTGCGGATCACTTCAAGGAAAAGTTAAAGGAACGGGTCTGGGATGTTATTGTAGAAGTCTATGAGGATGAAAAAAATCCGATGAGATATGAATAGAAGCTGTACCTTTGGAATAAAGTTTTTTTACGCTAACTGACATAATACGAGAGGTAGACAGGTTGAAAGATAAGATTATTGGACTTATAAAGCTTCAAGATTGTGATAGCAGGATAAAAGAGGTTATTGCCGGGAAGAAGGAAGGACCATTAAAAATCCAGGAACTGGAGAATGAATTAAAAACGAGCCTGATGAGATTGCAGGAAGAGAATGACAGGTTTGAACAGCTTAAAAAAGACAGGCGCGGGATCGAGCAGGATGTGCGGGAAATAGAAAGTAAGCTGGAAAAAAGCAGTATAAAACTCAACAATGTAAAATCGAATAAGGAATATAAGGCTGCTCTGAAGGAGATTGAGGATTTAAACAAAAGTAAATCCATGATGGAAGATAGGATAATCCAGATCATGGAGGATATCGAGGCGCTGGAGAAGGGGTGCCTTGAAAACAGAGATGTGCAGGTAGAACTGAATAGAAAGTTTGAGATGGATAAAGAAGAGATTGAAAAAAAACTCGAGAAATTGGATAATAAGTTTAAGGACCTTGAGAAACAGAGGGCGGAATTTTGCCGGGTGATTGACAAGGACCTCCTCAGCAGGTATCAGTTCCTTAAAGAGAGAAAAGGAGGGTCGGCTATCAGCCCGGTGATTGATGGCGTATGCCAAACATGCCATATGGGGATTCCGCCGCAGCAGTTTAATAACTTGATAAAGGGCTATTCATTGTTGACATGCCCCAATTGCAGTAGAATGATTTATTGGGGTGAAGACTCACATTATCAAGACGTGAAAAATGCCTAAATCGTTTGGAGAACTTTGGTTCTCAAAATCGGTGTATGTTAGAGTAGGACAGATGACCGCTGCTTTGCCTTCGGGCAAAGGGGAGGAAAGTCCGGGCTCCACAGGACAGGGTGCTGGGTAACGCCCAGTCCCGGTGACGGGAAGGAAAGTGCAACAGAAAGGAGACCGCCCGGTGTGAAGGTATAATGCCTTTGCATCAGGTAAGGGTGAAAGGGTGAGGTAAGAGCTCACCAGTCCCGTCGGTGACGGCGGGAGCTATGTAAACCCCACCCGGAGCAAGACCAAATAAGGGAAGTTTGAGGGTGGTCCGCCCGAGTTCCCGGGTAGGTCGCTTGATCTTGATGGCAACATCAAGACTAGATGAATGGTCATCGTCCTGAAGTCGGCTGACAGCTGACGTTGGGAGACAGAACCCGGCTTATGGCCTGCTCTAACATACTTTAGAGGGGATAACAGGATAAACACGATTAGGTCCTGTATATTACCTGAATTTTGCACCAACTATCTACTGCGGCTTGAAGCGCCTTATCTAGCGCCTTATCTTTAAAGCTCGTTTCATGATTTTGATCCTCACCATATGGATAATATGCCTGCGGGTCAAAATCACTCCAACTTCGCTTTAAACACAAGGCTTTCGGCGCCTCGATACGATACTTGCTGCAAAATTCAGGTATTAATAAGAGTATCATTCGCAACTTTGATAAGACATTTTTATTGTAACTTGAAAACTACGTCCTTTGGACGTGGTCAGAGAAAATTGGCTCTGACTGAATAGGGAAATCTATCCGGCGATGACTATCTCTTCAAGACGATATCTACCACCTTTTGCGGAAGTGGCCAAATATTTGGGCTTTGCCAAGT
>JAFDAM010000030.1 GCA_019313825.1 Deltaproteobacteria bacterium | reverse complement strand
AACTTAAACCGGCTCCGGTATAAAGACAGGCCTAGATCAAGTCATTGTGGGAAATGCACTCTTACGTTAAAATAATCAGCAACTTGCCGTTAAAATAATGTGGGAATCAACACCCGGAGCTTAAGCACAAAAAAGGGAATATGTCAAGCGGGCATGTGTTATTTTAACAATAATATCATATAGTTACAGCAATTTTTTCGTTGCCCTGGATACATTTTTATTGCTTCACATATATCCCCCTGTATGGTCATATGTATTTATGTGCTCACGTGTCTATAATACGCACTGAGCTCCCTTCTAATGGAAATGTCTGAATGTAAACGAAAATTTCAAAAGTCCGATTTTTTTGAAAAAAATTCAATTTTTTGCAATCCTTATATCGGAATTCCAGATATTAGATAATTAACTTGACAGCAATTCCAACTACCTGTATGATCCCCCAAAATTAACAGTGTTCCTGGTTGTAACTAAACATCATGTAAGCCCCGGAATAACTCTGGGGCTTTTTTTATTGGAACACAGAAAGAAGGTATTTATTGAAATTTAAAACATTTAATTTTCATCCCTCCGTTGCCGCAGGCGTTGCAGCGGCGGGTTATGAAACCCCGACCCCGATTCAGGCTCGGGCAATCCCACAAGTAATTAATGGTCGTGATGTAATGGGTCTGGCCCAAACCGGCACCGGTAAAACGGCGGCATTCGTTTTGCCGATACTCAATCGACTGGTGGGGAGTAAATACGGATGCGTTCGCGCCCTGATAATCGCCCCCACCCGTGAATTGGCCGAACAGATTCATCAGGCTATCGAAACCCTGGGTCGGAAGACGCGCATAAGAAGCGTTACTGTTTACGGTGGCGTGGGAATTAATCCGCAGATTCAGAAACTAAAGCATGCCGATATTGTTGTTGCCTGCCCTGGCCGGCTTCTTGACCATATCGGACGTCATAGCATCGATCTTTCCCAACTGGAAGTGCTGGTTATAGATGAGGCCGACCAGATGTTCGACATGGGATTTATTCCTGATATTCGGCGAATTTTAAAACATCTTCCAGTGAAGCGTCAGACGCTGCTCTTCTCGGCTACCATGCCCCCCGAAATCCGTCACTTGGCCGGGGATATCCTGCGAGATCCGGCCACCGTCCAGGTGGGAATCACCGCACCTGCTGATACTGTCAGTCACGCACTCTACCCGGTAGCCCCGCATTTAAAAACGGCGCTTCTGTTAAAGCTGCTGGGAAAAACAAATACCAAGTCGGTGCTGGTCTTTACCCGAACCAAACATCGCGCCAAGAGCTTGGAGAAGAAGCTTGTTTCCGCAGGATACCGATCGGCTTCACTGCAGGGAAACCTTTCCCAGACACGCCGCCAGGCAGCAATGGACGGCTTTCGCGACGGGACATTTCAGATTCTGATGGCCACCGATATCGCCGCTCGCGGCATTGACGTTAACCAGATTTCTCATGTCATCAACTATGATATCCCTTCCACCCCCGAGGCATACATTCATCGCATCGGCCGGACAGGCCGGGCAACTCGCAGCGGTGAAGCTTTTACCCTTGTTACCGGAGAAGACAAGGATACGGTGCGCGCCATCAATCGAATCATCGGTTCTGAGATCAAGGAACGAATCTTATCAACTTTTGACTACGGATCACCAGCGCCTAATCGTAAAGGCCGCTCGCCGTGGACAGGAAAACCGCAACGGAAATTATCCGGAGTGAAAAAGAGTCGGAACAAAACGACGTCACTCTCGAAAGTTTTTATTTAGATAAAACGTTACTGAATATAGAGAAAAGACGGGGGATATGGCTATCCCCCTAGGGTAATGTAGCCGCTATTAGTGCAGACTCTTGACGTCCCTATAAAAGCCAGCTGCCAGATGTATTTTTCAACAACATAGAATTCAAGGATAATTAACCTATCCATTAATCTGGGCATTCTGAAAAACTTTCGGATACCATTAGAATACAGAAAAATCTCTGAGTGCAAGCATCCTGCTATTAACCTCCCCTTCATCTGACTGTTTCCATCCCTCCGACACACTGATCGTACAAGGAACTCCAGGTGCTTTTAGCAGAAGTCAAAAATCTGGCACATTAACAAACTTGACATTAATTTCGCCCATATCGAAAATGCGGATGCCTCAATAAAAAGCTTCAACTGCTTGCAATAATTGAAAAACATTTCAATCATTACTTTGGCATGATTCCTGCGTCAATAAGGTATTAGTATAATATTATTCCTCTGTTGTAATGGCTCTTTCGTTAGAAGACGAAACAGTGTTGACACAAATGTACTGGGATCGTGACCAAAGTGAAGAGGAGAACCCTTGTGTGATTGACAGAAAAGATACGCGTGTATGAGGCCTTTTTTTGCTTACTGAGGTTAATGGAAAGGAATTTTACCATGACTAAAAAACCAACTTACGAAGAGTTGGAACAAAGGGTTAAAGAATTTGAAAAAGAAGCTCTTGGGCACAAGCGTGCGGACGAGGCACTGGTGAAGGCCAGGGCCGATGCTGAAATTGCGAGCAGGGAACTAATTGAGCTCAATAAACAGCTTGAGGATGCGATTGCCAAAACCAACGAGATGACTGTACAAGCCGAGATTGCCACCATAGCAAAGAGTCACTTTCTTGCCAATATGAGCCATGAAATCCGATCACCCATGAATGGCGTTATTGGCATGAACGGATTATTGCTCGATACAGATCTTAACGAGGAACAACGCGAGTATGCCAAAGCAGTGCGGGTCAGTGCTAAGTCCTTGCTTAATATCATCAATGATATCTTGGATTTTTCAAAGATCGAAGCAGGCAAATATGACATGGAGGTTATTGACTTTAGGCGTAGACGGTGAGGCTCTCGGGCGGAAGATAAAAGCCGATCCTGTACTAAAGAAGACTTCATTGGTAATGCTATCCTCTCAAGGCCAACGGGGCGATGCTGCACGGATTAAAGATATAGGTTTCGCCGCCTATCTTACAAAGCCGATTAAAAGATCTCAGCTTTTTAATTGCCTGGGAATATTGCTTGGAGATATTTTAGGACGAAAGGAGGATGGCTATGAACTATCATTTGTTACCCGCTACACTTTGGCCGAAGTAAAAAATCGCTTGGCGCGTATCTTGGTGGTAGAAGATGAAATAATAAATCGAACTTTCGCATTAAGTCTTATTAAGAAATTAGGTTATCGCGTTGAGGCTGTTGCTAACGGGGAGGAAGCGATCCAGAAACTTAAATCTTTTCCCTATGACATTATTCTGATGGATGTTCAGATGCCGGGAATGGATGGCTATGAGGTAACCCGGATTATCCGTTATTCAGGATCTGAAGTACTCAATCATGATATCCCTATTATCGCTATGACTGCTCACGCGATGAAGGGAGACCGGGAACGGTGTTTTGAAAAAGGAATGGATGATTACATATCAAAGCCGGTTGAACCAGATAAACTCGTAGAGGTCATTGAACGACAACTCTCAAAGTCATCTTCAAAAGACCCAAAAGCCACTGATGATAAATCCATTTCTGATGATGAAGGTTTTGATGGAAGCGATTTACCTAAGCGTTTTGATGGTGATAACGAGCTTTTTAAAAAACTCCTACGTAAATTATTAGAAGAGGTTCCCCTTCAGATGGAAGGGCTGAAACAGGCCTTAGAAAGCAATGATGCCAGCCTAGTAGAAGAAATAGGCCATACTATCAAGGGTGGATCGGCCTTGCTTGATGCCAATTCATTGAGGGATTGTGCGTTTGAAATTGAAAAAGCCGGAAAAAGCTGTGATCTGAACTTGGCTCGTACACTTGTTCAAAAATTGGAGAGTGAATATAAAATTATTTCATCAGGTCCGGATTTTTAAGATATAGATAAATGTCACTGAGTTAAAAAATCGGCACTTAGAAACCCACTTTTTGTAAGAGAGGATGTAAATTGAGTTAGCTAAAATTAAAATCAAAGCCATTTCAAGTAAATGATAGTTAAGAATCTGATATAGGAGTTGATATCATGAAAAAGAAAATACTCGTGGTGGATAATCACCCACTGATATTGGAGTTTATAAGCGATTTGCTGGAAAGAGAAGGGCATGATGTTGACACAGCTGAAGATGGTATCTCAGCGCTGAAAATTCTTACATCTTTTACCCCAGACATAATGTTTATCGATCTCATAATGCCCCATATCAGTGGAGATAAACTTTGTCAGATCGTTCGAAATATGCAACACCTGAATGACTGTTACCTGGTTATCATTTCAGCAGTGATTGCTGAGCAGGACCTGGACTACTTGAAAGTAGATGCTGATGCATATATCGCCAAAGGATCTTACAGCAAAATGGGGGAGAATATCTTAGCGATAGTAAACGAACTAGATCTTAACCGGAGAGGTATAAGAGAAAAACCGATTATTGGTCTTGATGATGTACATGCCAGACAGATGACGAAAGAGTTGCTCTCTCAAAGTTATCATCTAAAAATTATTCTAGAGAACATGTCCGAAGGAATTTTAGAAGTCTATTCCGAAAGGATCGTCTATGCGAACTCAGCGGCTGTTTCACTGTTGGGTTTGGATCAAGAAAAGCTCTTGGGCTCATATCCTCTAGATTTATTCGATAAGTTCGAAGGACAATGTCTGGAAGCGCTGTTGAAATCAGGAACAGACAAACCGTCTGAGATTGGCCTATATATGCCCGTGAAAATCAACGGCAGATTGGTTACCATGAAGAAATTTCCGTTGAAAGAAGAAGAATCTACAACCATCATCATGATAATTGATGTATCTGAACAAAAGCGGGCGGAGGAAGAAAAGCGGAAATTGGAAGCCCAACTGCAACGAGCTCAAAAGATGGAAGCCATCGGAACCCTTGCAGGAGGTGTGGCTCATGATCTCAATAATGTCTTAAGCGGACTTGTGAGTTATCCCGAATTGATATTGATGGATCTGCCTGAAGACAGCCATTTAAGAAAGCCAATATTGACAATACAAAAGTCAGGGGAAAAAGCCACTGCTATCGTTCAAGATTTGTTAACATTAGCAAGAAGAGGGATTACTATTACAGAAGTGGTGAATTTAAATGATAGTATATCTGATTGTGGATGATGTGGAAGAACAGAAGGAAATTGCATCCGGGATGTTAAAAAAATTAGGGTATTCTGTCATTTCAGTTTCAAGTGGTGAAGAAGCGGTTGATTACCTGAAAAGCAACTCTTCAGATCTATTGGTCTTGGATATGATTATGGGACCTGGGATTGATGGGCTTGAAACCTACAAGAGAATCCTCAAATTGCATCCTGGACAGAAAGCTATAATCGTAAGTGGATTTTCTGAAACTGACCGTGTGAAAGAGGCTCAAAAGCTGGGGGCAGGTAGCTATGTTAAAAAACCTTATTTGTTAGAAAAAATTGGATTGGCTGTTAAGAAAGAATTGGAGAAATAACAGTTGCGGAGCATAAGGCCAGTTCAAGTATATATTATCCATGCTATCGCTACGCTATCCACCCTGACGCTTTCCATTGCCATATGAATACTTAAAAATCTCATAGCGATCAACTTCGGCTATTAATCGAACGATTTGAAATACAAAAAATATTCAAGCTTCGTGTTTGTAATCGCGACTTTGATCAAAATCACGAATCCGGGAACCCACGCCGAAGGTGTGGGACTGAGCGCAGCTAGCTGCCGAAGAAACGAGTTTTAAGGACAAGGCGCTTCAAGCCGCAGTGGATAGTTGGCGCAAGATTCAGGTCAAATATCCAGATCTTTCCATTTCGCCCTGACCTTTTCAACGATATCCTCTTCAAGGTCGACCGATACAGGAAAATCATCTTTCCATTCAAATGGCTTGCATGCATTGATAATGGCGATTGAGTTCACATAGGTGTTGGCTTCTCTGGGTATCCTCGGGTCCAGTTCAGTGCTTGGGGCTCCACGTATGATATCTATATCCTCTTGGGGATCCACTCTTGTTCCCATGGCCCATAAAACATCAGCTATATCAGTAGGATCAATATCATCGTCAACAACCACCACAAATCTGCCCGGTCTGCCTGCCGTCCTGAATTGTGAAGTCAAGAGAGCAGCCTGTTTTGCATGCCCGGCAAATCTCTGCTTAATGGAGACAACGATCAAAAAAGGGCCATTTGTCTCCTTGGTCAGCCAGACCCCCTTGACATCGGGAATTCCGGTTTTTACCAGTTCGTCATGCAATCTTGCGCTTCTGAAAAGGGAGCGAAAATAAATTCCGTCGCACATGGGAGGCTTCCCCGGAGATGCGCCGACCAGGATGGGATCATTTCGGTAATAGATGCGCTCAATCTCAATAATGGGGGTTTTGATATTTCTACCGTAATAACCCGTCCATTCTCCAAACGGCCCTTCGAGCCTGACTTTGTCGGGGGGGCACCAGCCCACAAGCACAATTTCACTGTCAGCGGGGATAGGCAACCCCGTCACTTCATCTATGATGACCTTTACAGGCTCACCTCTGATCGCCCCGGCATATTGATACTCCATACCTGATGGAAGCTCGACAGAACCCAACCTGAATATCAGCGGGTGATGGCCCACTGAAACGGCCACAGGGCATGGTTTTCCTTTCTCATGATATTTTGCACGATGGATATCACCGTGTTGGTTAGGCATCATGTACCACCCGGCTGTCTTACTGTCCAGGGCCTGTACTCTGTAGGTCCCCAGGTTGATCTCCCCTGTGTCGGGATCTTTTGTAATAACCGCGTGGCCTGTGCCTATATAGCGACCGCCGTCGAGGGAGTGATATTGAGGGACCGGAAATTTGAAAAGATCCACATCTTTTCCTGAAAGCACATTCTCCAGGATCGGCCCTGTGCTCACCTCTTCCGGCTTAAATCTATCCAGTTCAGACTCCCATTGAGGTAGTTTTTCTCTCAGAGTTCCCAGCAGATTCAAATCGGAACGTGTCACCGGCAGGTTCAAGATGAGCGATACCAGGCTTGGTGTCGACCCGGTACAGGTCACAACTCTAAAACCGCTGGGATAGTCTTTGATATTATCGAATAAAAGGGCCGGACAGTCTTTGTTTTTTAAATTCAAGGCAGAGATGGTCCCTATCTCCAGATTCCAGTCTGCGCCGGAAATCATCTTAAGTTTGTCTATGCCCTCTGCTTTTCCCAGATAGTCCCTTAAATCATCATTCATGACGGTTCTCCTTCTGTATTATTATGAGCATTTAAACAGCTCTCATCCGGCCAGTCCGGGGAGCCATAAGGCTAATGGTGGTAAAATTAAGACCAGGGCCATTGCTATTACATCGCAGTAAAGGAAGGGCAGGGCAGCCCGGTATATTTCACCCATGGTCGTACCCTCCGGCGCCACTCCTTTCATAACAAACAGGCTCATGCCGAATGGCGGTGATGTGGAAGCCATTTCTATGTTGATCAGATATATGACGCCGTACCATAGAGAGTGATACCCGAGGGCCTCCACCACGGGCATGAATATGGGCAGGGTGATCATCATGATGGGAAGCGGGCTCATGAACATGCCCAGGAAAAACACCACAAACTGTGTGGCAATAAGGATAAGTATGGGGGACAGGGGAAGACCGAGGGCGAAATCGATCAGACCCTTTGTAGCCCCTGTAAAAGCCAATATCTGGGTAAAGGCGCGCGCCCCGGTAATAATCATGAACATCATGACTGTAATGCCGACGGTATTAAATGCGGATTTTTTTACGAGCTCTGGATTGAATCTCTTAAAAAAAGCGGCCAGGATAAAGGTGCCGATTGCCCCTGTGGCAGCCGCTTCAGTTGGTGTGGCGATTCCTAAAAAGATGACACCGACCACCAGAAAGATAATCCCTCCGACCGGTAAGAGATACCGCAGCGAATCCGTAATCTTTTCTCTAAGGGAAATGGACGGTGTGTCATATGCGGGCGCCAGTGACGGCTGAAGAAAGCATCTGATGATGATGTACAGGGCATAGAGTGTTGCCATAAGGAGTCCGGGTATGATAATCGCCATCAGAATGCCGCCTATGGAGACTTCGCCTATGCTGCCGAAAAGGATGGCCAGGGCGCTGGGCGGGATCATCATGGCAAGCCCGCCGCTTCCCAGGATGGGCCCCAGACTCATGGGCTTTTTATAGCCCTTCTGCTCCATTTCCGGCACTAAAACCGAACCCAGCATAGCTACACTGGCCAGGCTGGTCCCGGTTAAGGTGGAGAAAAGGACCCCGCCCGAAACTGCCAGCAAGCTTAATCTCCCCGGCAACCGGCCCATCCATTTCTCAAGGACCGCAAGCATTTTGGGGCCCACTTTGGAGAGGAACATGACCTCACCCATGAGGATAAAGAGTGGAACCGGAAGCAGAGTAAAAGTGGAAACAGATCCGAACATGCTGATGATAAGCTGTTCAAGACCCGAAAAACCGCCCCATAAAAAGAAGGCCCACAGGAAATTTACCAGCATGAAGCAGAAGGCCACGGGAAGCCCTGAAATCATCAACAAGATGAGACTACCCAATATGGCGACTAATTGTATCCACCA
This sequence comes from Deltaproteobacteria bacterium, assembly GCA_019313825.1. Lineage (GTDB taxonomy): Bacteria > Desulfobacterota > DSM-4660 > Desulfatiglandales > HGW-15 > JAFDAM01. Next base: position 15,851 of record JAFDAM010000030.1, on the reverse strand, counting down.
TTCCACTGCAGTTACCTCATGGTGTGGCCGGGTTTCTTACCCGGCCCGTTTGTTTGTTATTTTGATCGCGATTCTTTCCAAACCGACGCATACATAAAAACTCTTCTGATGAACTGAATGAAAAGAAAAAAACTACCAACAGGTATGATGATATAAAGAATATATTTGGGGGGCTCCAAGACACTGGATTCATATGCCCCGCTGCGAAAGAAATCCCATGTAACCTTGGCGCTGAAAAAAGCAATGATCAGGGAGATGAAGGCCCCTAAAATTGAGGTTGAAGTATTAAGAAAAGATTGTCTTTTCTTATTGAGTCTGACAACCAGTATATCCATGACCACATGCCCCTCTTTCTTCAAAACCCAGGCTGTTGCAGCAAAGGTGATGAATAAGAGACAATATTCCGTTATTTCTCCGACCCACAGCATCGGGCGATTCAGGAAATACCTCATGACCACGTCAACACCGACAGAAAGCATAACAAAAATAATCATGCCGGCTGCCAGCAGGGCGAGGAAATCAATGATATGGTCAATGATGTTTTTTAGAACCTTTTTCATAATTGGTTAGCCTTCCCTATAACCCGATCATAAAGTAACTCATTAAATTTTGAGAAGTTTTTTTGCATTTTTACTTAAGATCTTTTTCATATCTTTTTCCGGGATATCCATTGCCTTAACGCCGGATAGGTTGTCCCGGATAAAACTTACTCCTTCCTCAAAACCGAACGGATAATCCGAACCGTATAACATCCGATCAGGCCCGAAGAATGCGTAACCGCAAGGCATGGCAGCATGTGTTCCGTTCACGGCCGTATCCCCATAGATATTCGACCAGTATTCGGAGATATCTCGTGGGAGCTTATCTTGTAAAACCTTGAAACCTGTCTCGATCCTGCCCGCGAAAAAAGGGAACATGGCTCCCAGGTGATGCATGACGATTTTCAAGGAAGGAAAATGATCCAAAACACCGCCGAAGATAAGACGCCACACAGCTTGAGTCGTGTCAAAAGGCCAACCGAATATTTGCATCATGCGCCATCCCTTTTCCATATCCACCAATGGATAAGATTCCCAATTAGCGGGATGAATGAGAACAGGAAGTTCGTGCTCTGTTACCTTCTCATAGAACGGAAAGTATTCAGGGGAATCGAGACCTTTTCCGTTCTGGTTAGACGAAACGGTTATCCCCCTACAGTCAAGTTCGTTGACAGAGCGATCAAGCTCTGTCAAGGCGCTTTCCATATCCAGAAGGGAAATAATACAGATGTTAACAAACCTCTTAGGGTAGGCCTTGCAAAATGCGTAATTATCCTCGTTTGAAAGCTTGCATATTTCGGCCGCATCTTCAGGGCTTAGACCTGTAAGTACTGGTGTTGTTTGAGACAAGGCTTGAATATCAACGCCATACTTATCCATTAGTTCCAGGCGAGTCTCCGGATCTGCATTTTGAGGGGGGATTGTGAACTTTATACCACCTTTTTCTTCAAAAAGGTCAATTATCCGGTTTGAAATGAGATGTGCAAAAATATCAATGACCATAAAACAACCCCTGTTTTATTATAAACAACCACATTAAACCCCGCGGCTGACCGCGGGGTTATGGTTATACAGTGCCATTGCGGGCCCAATAAAATATGAACGGGTTAGTATTTTTTGAATAACATCTTTTTCAATTCCGGACCTGTTGTAGGGGATTTGTCAATAATCCTTTGCCAGCCCTCTTCATAGGCCTTATTCAGGTATGTTTTCACATCTCCGGGTGAAAACTTGATGGGTTTTATCCCATTGTCAAAGATCTCTTTCCACTCGCCGGCGAGAATGCTGTCATAATGCTTGACAATCTCCGGATATACTTCATGGTTGATTTCCACAATCCTGTCCTGAAGATTCTTGGGGATTTGGTTCCATTTTTTAAGATTCATAATGACATTCATGGATGCAGCGTAAAATTCATGCACAATCACATACTTGGTGACTTCATGGAAATGGTCGTTCTTGACGATACCGTACGGACTCTTGACAAAACCGTCAACCACGCCCCGATCCATGGCTGAATAGATATCGCCCATTTTCATCGTAACCGGGATAGCTCCCAGACTTTTTACAAAGGGAATAATTGCAGGGAAGACCCTTATCTTTTTGCCCTTTAAGTCCCCCGGCGTTTTGATAGGGACATTGGAATAAATGACCATCGGTGCACGCATGGTGTCCCCGAGATAACGCAGCCCGACATTTTCATGGAGCTCGACCATTTTATCGTAAATAATTTTCCGTGCTTCGAGGGCGGGTAAGTTAGAAAACATGACGGCCTCTGATTCGGGCAGCATGGCTGAGTAAAAGGAAGATGAATCCATACAAAGGTCAATCACGCCTTTGGTCACAGCCTCATCCAGCTCAAATGGGGGTATCACTTCCGGTCCACCCAGGATATTTATTTTGACCTGTCCCTTTAACTGCTCGTTTATCCTGTTCACAAACATCTTAAAGCCGTCAATCTGAATATTGCGCACAGGCAGAACCACAACGGCTTTGAGTTCTATGACAGCTGCCTGGGCCGGCTGTATTAAGGGCGTTACAAATGATACGGCTGATAAAAGTACAAAAACACCTACCAATAATTTTAATAACCTTTTGTCTGCCATTTTTCCCCTCCTGTATTTTTTTAAGGTTGATGAAAGTTTCTTCTATCCTTGACTTTTTAACAAATGGAGTGTCCCTTTATTATGCCCATCCAAGACTTATTGCCTCTCTCGGGCAATCCATCTCGCAGATGAAACATGCGCTGCAGTCGTACTGGTAGGCTATGACAGCCTTCCCTTTTTTCATTCTGATCACATCGTTCATGCAGGATTGAACGCATACCCCGCAGCCTATACAGCGGTGAGGGTCTATATGAGATATGGCAATTTTTTTGGTCGAAGCATGCTGCATGACCGCTCCTCCTGGAATTAAAGTTTATAAACATGCCCTACAATGCGTATGGCCTAAACACCCAATACAGAACAAAGAGGCCTGTATCTCTAAAAATCGGGTTTAAGAGGGTATTTCTCAAAAGGAACCTGTTCGGCCCAGGTCTTTATACCTGTACCTTCTTTCCTGGCAATCACCCATTTCAACCAGTTCATATTGTCCTTCTCAGGAAAATCCGTGCGCCAGTGCGAGCCCCTGCTTTCCTTTCTGACCAAAGAGCAATGACCGTAAAGCTCAAGAAAGGTCAGGCCGTTTGCCAGACCTATGCTTGCTGCGAGCTCATGATAGTTATGGGCCTTCAGCCGCGGTATCTCCAGGTCTCTTATCACCTTTGCCATGCCTATGGCCTCTTTCAGACCCTTTTCGTTTTTTGCCGGACCCAGAAGACCGCTTGCTAATATATTCTTGCAATGCTGTTTTACCTCCAGGTGACCAAGGCCTGATTTTCTTGCCAGTGGCGCAAAGACCTGTTCCTTAAAGACTTTGACCTGCTCCTTATTGACGGCGGGCTCTTCAATGCCGCCGGCAAATCCGGCTGCGGCCTCAGCCGCGCGGTAGCCTTCAATGGCGGAAGCAATGCCTGGAGTAATCAATTCAGTCACACCCATCTCGCCGTGATCCGATGCATCTCCGATGGCATATAAGCCGGGAACAGTCGTGGCCTTTTCCCTGTTTGTCCTGATACCGCCCGCCTCAAGGTTGACAAGATCAGGGGCGTAAGGGATTTTGTCCTTCCTGAAACTTAATCCGCCCAGCTCCAATGTCCTTACGACTATTGGAATGCACTTTTCGAACTTTTCATGGGAACTTTCATCAAGATGAGTGGCATCAAAGTATGCCGGGCCTCTCTTTTCCAGTTCCTCTGTGGTGATGGCCTTGCATATGACAACCCTGGTCGCCCGTTCCATCCTGATTTGGTCCCATTTCTTGAGAAACCTTTCGCCTTTATTATTGACCAGAATGGAGCCCTCGCCGGCAACAATATTCAATCCGGGCGCGCAATTAAAGCCTGCCGGATGGGGGCTGTATTGGCTTAGATCGATATTTCTCATCTCGCATCCTGCTCGAAAGGCCATGGCCCTGCCGTCACCGCTTAGGCCATTGGCAGGAGACCGCAAAAGCACTACACTGGTCATCCCTGTTGCAAGCACCGTCGCCTTTGCCCTGATCACGAAAAATTTGCCGTTTCTGACATTAAAACCCACTGCACCCGTAATTCGACCCTTTGTGGGCAGTTCACCGTCCGAGCTGAGAAGATCTGTGGCCATAACCCTTTCCAATACCCGGGCACCGCGACGGAGGACCTCACCCCTCAATATGGCCATGAGCTGGAGACCGCCGTGAGTCATCATGGCGTTCCTGCCGTGTATGTGACCCACCATGGGCTTTCGAATCAATTTCCCGTTTTCGGTTTGAAACCTGGCACCCCAATCGATAAGATGATTGACGCATTCAGTGGTTTGATTGATCATGCCGTCCAGCATCTCCTGGTCGGACAACCATTCACTTGCCTCCACGCACTCCCTGTACCAGTCATCATGGTTATCCTCCTTAGGGTCAAAATAGCTGAGCACACCGGACATCATTGGGCTCAAACCGCTTCTGCCCACATTGCCCTTGTCGACCAGGGTTACATCCAGTTTTAATTCCCGGCCCTTAATGGCGGCAAAGCACCCTGCAATACCTCCTCCCAGAATAAGCAGATCAGTACCGATGACTTCTGTTTTAGCTTGGTCTATATTTCCCATGGTTGTCTCCTGTCAGTCATGCACGGGCTTTTTTAAAGGTTAAATATCCAGATCTTTCCATTTCGCCCTGACCTTTTCCACGATTTCGTCTTCGAGATCGACCGATATCGGAAAATCCTCTTTCCATTCAAAAGGCCTGCAGGCGTCGATAATGGCCCTTGAATTCACAAGAGCCTTTGCATCCCTTGGAACCCTCGGATCAAGTTGCGTGCTGGGGGCTCCTCTGATGATATCTATGTCCTCCTCAGGGTCCGCTCTGGTGCCCATGGCCCAAAGAACGTCCGCAATATCCGTGGGATCGATATCATCGTCCACTACCACCACAAATCTACCCTGTCGCCCGCTGGTCCTGAGCTGGGATGTCAAAAGCGCGGCCTGCTTTGCATGTCCGGCAAAACGCTGTTTGATTGAAACAACGATCAGATAGGGGCCGTTTGTCTCCTTTGTCAACCAGACACCCTTGACGTCAGGAATGCCGGATTTCATCAGCTCATCCTGCAACTTGGCGCTCCTGAAAAGCGACCGGAAATAGATGCCGTCGCACATGGGGGGTTTCCCCGGAGAAGCACCAAGCAGTATGGGATCATTTCGAAAATAGACGCGCTCAATCTCTATAAGAGGTGTTTCGGTTTTTCTGCCATAGTAACCCGTCCATTCGCCGAACGGTCCTTCTTCATGTCTTTTATCGGGATGGCACCAGCCGACCGCGACAATCTCAGCATCCGCCGGGATTGGCAGTCCTGTCACCTCTTCCATGATAACTTTGACAGGTTCACCCCTTATGGCCCCGGCGTAATGGTATTCTTTGCCCGCTGGCAGCTCAACAGAACCAAGCCTGAATATCAGCGGGTGATGACCAACGGAGATTGCTACGGGACAGGGTTTGCCTTTCTCATGGTACTTTACCCGGTGGATATCACCGTGCTGGTTAGGCATCATAAACCACCCCGCGCTTTTGCTGTCGAATGCCTGGACACGGTATGTCCCGAGGTTGCTATCGCCGGTATCCGGGTCTTTGGTAATCACGGCATGGCCTGTTCCTATATAGCGGCCGCCGTCAAGAGAATGGTATTTGGGGACAGGAAATTTGAAAAGGTCCACCTCATCTCCGGACAGGGTATTTTCCAGGATAGGGCCTGTACTCACTATTTCGGGATCAAATTTATCAAGGTCGTTTTCCCACAGGGGAAGCTTTTCCCGAAGGGTATTGAGGAGTCCAAGATCCGAGTCCGTTACCGGCAGATTCAAGATGAGTGACACAAGGGATGGTGTAGAACCGGTGCAGGTGACTACCCTGAAGCCCTTTGGATAGTCCTTGATATTATCGAATAAGAGGGCGGGACAATCTTTGTTCTTTAAATTTAAGGCAGAGATGGTCCCTATCTCAAGGTCCCAGTCAGCGCCTGTAACTAATTTTAATTTGCCCAAACCCTCTGCTTTCTCCAGATAGTCTCTTAAATCATCATTCATGTCTATCCTCCTTGTAATTTATAGGCTGAAATTCAAAGTCATGGCCCCCAAATTAGTGTTCATCAAAAACGCCTGTTTTTTGATTCACGCTATCAGCTGTCAGCATTCAGCTAAAGACTATAAAAACAATATCTTAGCTGATCGCTGATCGCTGAGTGCTGAACGCTCCATCCAGAATTCTTTATTCCTGGATGGACATTAATTATGTATCGGCTTTAGTGATACGGCACATCACCGATCTGAAGCCGGGGTATCCTGATATGGGATCGCGATTTATATCTTCAGTCAGATAGTTGGCTGAAGCATCGCTCCAACCATGCAGCATGGTTACAATTTTGGGGTGAATATCTTCTGAAAGCCTGGCCTTTATTATGATTTTGCCCCTGGTGGATTCCACAGTGACCCTGTCACCTTCGGCAATGCCAAAACGGTTTGCAGTTTGGGGGTTCATCTCAAGAAGCGGCTCCGGAGCAAGTTTTCTCAGTGTCGGCAGGTTACGATGCTGTGAATGAAGATAATTAACTTTTCTTGGTCCGCTGAGAAATATGAGAGGATAGTTTTCCACAAGATCCTGGCGGCTTACCGGACCCTCCGCCGGCTCATGGAACGTCGGTAAAGGATCATATCCGTATTCTTTTAACTTACTCGAATAAAACTCCACTTTGCCTGATGGCGTGTTAAAACCATCGTTGAGGTACTTCTGATAACCTCTTTGCTCATAAAATATTCCGCCGGGATTCCGGTTGAGCTGATCCATTGAAATTCCTGTATCTTTTAACAGGTAGCCGAGCAGGTCCTCAGTGTCTTTCCATGGGAAATACTCTTCAAACCCCATTTTTTTGCCGAGGTTCGCCCAGATCTTCCAGTCCTCCATGGCATTGCCGATCGGCTCAATGACCCTGTTGGATTTTGCGATCAGGGGAAGGCCGCCCCTGCTTATACCGCCTATATAGTCTCTGATATCCTCGGTCTCAAGAAAGGTTGTGCCCGGCAGTATAATGTCTGCCAGCTTGGCCGTGTTGGTCATGAAAATGTCTATCACAACCAGTAGATCCAGTTTTTCAAAGGCCTGTCTGACCTTGTTCAGGTTCGGCCAGGTCACCGCCGGATTGCATCCCGCCACGATTAATCCTTTGATGGGGTAGGGCTTTTCCGTAAGCATCTGATCTATGGCAGGTACGACCGATTGTTCCTGGGTAATTTGGGAAAAGATCGTGTAATCGACACCGACAGGGGTATCCTTGTCCACCTTATCAAGCAATCGGAGGTTGGTCTGCAACAGTCTGGGCACATATGTATTACCTCCGGGAACATCGATGTTCCCGGTAATGGCTATAAGCGTTGTAATGGCCCTGATGGCCTGGATACCATTGGTTGAATGGTCCATAGATATACCGAGAGAGACGGAGGCCGGGCTGTTTCCAGTATATATGCGCGCAATTTCCCTAACCGTCTCTGCTTTGACCCATGTTATTTCTTCGACTCTTTCAGGCGTATAATCTTTGATATGCTCGCTGAGTTCATCAAAGCCCACGGTCCAATCCGTTACAAAATGCCTATCATACCACCCTTCGTGAATGATGGTATTTAACAAACCAAGGGCAAGAGCGCAGTCAGTCCCCGGTCTGATTTGGGCGTGAAGATCTGCCTGTTTTGCAAGCCTGGTGGCTCTGGGATCTATTACTATCAATTTGGCGCCGCGTCCTCTCATTGCATGTATATAATCCGCCTGAAGGGGCCTTGAATCCGAAGGGTTATTTCCCCATAGCACCATGCACCTTGTAGTTGCCGTATAATTGGGGTGGAGATGCGTTCCGCAGGTGAGGTTATGACCTATGGTCCTTGCGAGAAAACAGAAAGAAGCCCCTGAGGTGTAATTCGGCGTTCCGTAAAGATCAAAGAGGCGTCTGGCAACTTTTTCTGCGGAAGAGCGAACAAAGGACACACCCAGATGGGGCACAACCGCTTTTGCACCATATGTTTGCTTGATATTTTTAAGTTTATCAGCAATGAAATCAAAAGCATCATCCCATGAAACCTCTTTGAACTCACCGTTGATCTTCCTCAACGGGTTGGTCAGACGTTCCTCTGAGTGGGCCAGTTCCGAAGCGGCCTTTGCCTTTACGCACAGGGTATTAAAAGGGCTTTCCTGCATGCCCACCGCATTTACGATCTTCCCGTTTTTTACATACACATCCATACCGCATCGCGTAAGACACATATTGCAGATGGCCTTTACGATTCTGTCCTCATTCTCTGTAACCATTTGTCCCCTCTTTCATGTATTAAGATATAAATATCTAACACCCAGTGAACTCAGCGAACTCTTTTTGCAGAACTCAACATTACAACGGGTCAAGTTAAAGCCGGTCATTATAATCGTCGCCGGCGACGGGAATTTCTTGATTTTATGAATTTGATAATGGCCGATTGTCCAAGTAAGGAAATTCACGTAATCCTTGACAATCTAAGAACTCATAAGCCCAAGCATGATCGGTGGTTATCTCGGCATAAGAATGTTCATTTTCATTATACGCCAACTCATGCAAGCCGGCTAAATCAGATCGAAATTTAGTTTGGTATCCTCACACGCAGGGCTCTTGGATGAGCTATCTTTATTTCAGTGAAGCAATTCCGTAAAGCCATTACAGATTTTATCGAAGCCTATAACAAAGACGCTGCACCTTTCGAGTGGAAGAAAACAAGGGTTAAAGCTGTACCTCTAAAACATTCGTACGCTGAATTTTGCAACTAAGTACTCGTGACTATAGAAAAAGTCTAATTATTTGAAATGGTACTGTCAAGTTTATTGTGTAAATTTTTTTATCTTCCAATTCTTTGAGGAAAGGAAGGTTCTTACGCACTTTTCTTATGGGGTCCTCCATCTTTCTACCGGTCATCTTCTAACAAACAAGGAGAAAAGATCTGCACCGGAAACAATAACGGCATCACAGGAAGTCTCCAAAATGTCTCCATAATAGGAAAAAAACTTGATAAAAAACAATAGAAGGATGTAAAAATAAAAGATTGGGAAGTTTTGATAGTACTCTATCTTGGTGGTCGTTGTTATAGGTTGGGATAAGGCTTTGACATTCTCGTAATGAGGATGTCCGCGGTTCAATTCCGCGCGGTGGCTCCAGTGAAAGGCATGTTATAAGTCTCCTCTCATTTTTCCAACCGAAGATGTCTTCGTATTCTGATTTTGATCCAAGATGTATAGAATTGCCGGCGATGAAAGCCATAAAAAACAATTGGAAGGAGATGAGAGTAAATGAGCAGGTTTTTAATCCTGGATATTGGCGCGGGGACCATGGATCTCCTCTATTATGACTCAGGATCAGGGACGCATTATAAGGCTGTTTCAAGATCTCCTGTGCTGTATATGGCTGAAAAGGCGGCAGACCTCCCGGATGATCTCCTTATCACGGGAAGAGAGATGGGTGGCGGCGCCATATCAAACGTCTTGAAACAGCGGGCACAGGAAGATGAAGTGATTATGTCCGCCTCATCTTCTTCCACGATCAATCATGATCCGGAAAAGGTACGATCTTTTGGAATCAATGTTATTGAGGATAAAGAGGCGGAAGGCCTAAGGCTGACTGAGAGATATTCCCATCTTGATATCAGCGATCTGGATGTGGATAGATTAAAACACATTATTAAAGGAATGGGCGTCCCTTTTTCCTTTGATATTGTGGGGGTCTGTGCCCAGGATCATGGGATGCCGCCTGCGGGAATGTCCCATCTGGATTACCGGCACAATATCTTCAAGGCTGTTCTTGACGAGAATCCCTTTCCCCATGCATTGCTATACAGGGGTGACGAGGTCCCTTCATTCATGAATCGCCTCACGGCCATAGCAGAGAGCGCCGGAATGCTTCCCACTGATGAGATCTATGTCATGGACAGCGGAATGGCGGCAATCCTGGGCGCTTCAATGGACCCCGGGGCGTTTCAGAAAGAGAGGGTGCTGGTCCTGGATGTGGCCACCTCCCATACGGTTGGAGCTGCAATGGATGGAAGAGAGATCGCCGGTTTTTTTGAATACCATACCCGGGACATATCCATAGACAGGCTGGAATCGTTATTAATTGAACTGGCTGACGGAAAATTGGAGCATAAGAAGATTCTGGAAGAAGGCGGCCATGGGGCTTATATACGGAAGGCCTTCGGATTTCAGGCCGTGGAGATCATTGTGGCCACCGGCCCGAAGCGCTCCTTGATAGAGAGGTCCAGTTTGCCGGTTGCACTGGGGGCTCCGTTGGGGGATAATATGATGACCGGAACGGCAGGTGTCCTGGAGGCCATCCTGCGACGTAAAGGCATTAAGTAGTTTCCATCCAGAAACAAGGAAATCTGGATGGAGCTCTCAGCGTTCAGCGATCAGCCAATCTGAACGAGGCTGAATAACGGAGAGGCGTTCCGTCCGCCTGGCAGGTGCCTTTTAAAAAAGTGTAGGCGTTCACGGGTTCAGAGGTTCAAGGTTCCATTTTCGTCCCCGGACTGCATTTGGAATGCGTATTTACAAGAAAAGCGTCATCTTCGTCAGGCCTAATCCAAAATTTGGAGCCAAATTGGCAATTACTTGGGGAAATGAGCATGTTTAACGAGGAATTTGGGTCTTCAATGCTTACTTTGTCCTTAACCCTGAACGTTGAACACTGAACCTGTGAACGGTTACATAAAAGATTTGCTTCTAACCCGTTCGCTATTGAAAAGAGACCCCCTACGGGCCATCTTTAGAATACAGATGTCATTAAGGCAAAATCCTAACCGGACATTACTGATCTGGATAAAAAAGATTGAAAAAAAAGAGAAGACAGGTTAAAAACGAAGCCCCTTAATTTGTTAGGATGACCTGATTTTGATGGAGGAGAAGGAAATGGATTTTAACCAGGAATTTTTCTTATGTGACGAATGTGAAAACAAGGACTTCAAACGAATCTATAACTTTTCACTCAGGTTTCACAGTATCAACTTTTCCGATGACCTTGTATATGATAGGTTGACTGATGAGATATACCAATGTACGAAATGCCGGAAGACCTTTACCAAAGATCAGATAGATGAAGGGCTGATCAAGATAAAAAAGAAGTATAAGAATAAAGATTCCGGATAAATGAAGGGGGTTTTCTAAATAACCGGGTACACTGGAAAGCGATCTGCGGTTTATTGAAGGCAGGATAATAAAAGAAATTTTCCATCTTAAACTAACCAGCCTTTATTTCTTCTTGCTCTCTTTCTGAAAAAATTGAAACTTGAAAGAACCCAACTCAATAGTGTCAAAATCTTTCAAGGGAACACTATCTTTGACAACCTCACCATTGACTTTCAATTTTGACATTCCACCGGTAAAGGATATTGTGTAGCCGGATGGTCTTCTGCTGATTGTGGCAGCCGTCGGAGGCATGAGTATGCCGGATAGTTTTACCTCCGAGGTAGCGGCCTTGCCGATCTTGGTTAGTTTTTTTGTCAGCTCAATCTCGCCTAAATTCGATCCGTCGATAAAACTTACAACACCTACCTTCTCCGCCGGCCTTGCAGCCATTGCGGCGTCCTTTTGTTTTGCCAGCAGTTCTTTCTGTTTGGCCGTATCGAGCATCATGGTCTTATCCAGATCCATCTTCTGCTCTCCTACTTCGGCGTCCGCCTCCTTTCCGGTAGCCACAAAAAGGAGTACATGTTTCCCGATCATCACGTTGTCTCCGTGAGACAGCTTGTGGGAAACGATTTTCTTGTCGTTTACAAAGGTACCGTTGGTACTTTGGAGGTCTGTCAGAATAAAATCAGATCCGGCCGGATCTATCCTGGCATGGTAACCTGATACGGCAAGATTATCTATGCTGATAGTATTATCCTCATTGCGTCCAACGGTTATACTATCTTTCAATATGGGATATTCTTTTACTACCTGTTTATTAAACATTAAGATCATTCTGGCCATGATTTCCCCCTTATGCGTATATTATTCAAAAATAATATAAAATATCAACATTAAATGTCCTTAGGGTACAATTTTTTTAATAATCTTCTGCACACCGATCACAATATCAGCAAGGAAAAGCCCGATCTTTTTTAGTGGTCCTTCATTTGTCTTTCGCATATCCGATAAGAAGATAGAGATTATCGTGGTATTGTCATGGGCCCCGCGCTTAAGAACTTTGTCAATAAATTTACGGCATAGAGCTTCCGGGTCATCTTCATTATTAGTCATCTCCTCTATCTCTTCATCTGCTACCAGGTCGGTCAGACCATCTGAGCATAATATGAAACGGTCGTTATTGGTTGGCTCTATCTCAAATACATCAGGTTCAACGTTTTCAGCGGAACCAAGATTTCTGGTTAGGATATGTCTCATGGAGGAGGTTGCCGCTTCTTCTTCCGTCATCATGCCCATCTCAACCTGTTCCGCAACGATTGTGTGGTCCTTGGATAATACTTCCAATTCGCCATCCCTAACCAGGTAGATGCGACTATCTCCTACATTGGCAGTAATGATAAGGGTGGGTGTCACGAGCACGATGACAACGGTTGTGCCCATTCCATGATACTTTTTTTGCTCCAAAGCCATCTCATAGACCACCCGATTGGCCAGCCTGATACAACCTAGGACATAGTTCCCTTCCAAGGAGAGGGAATCATCCGGTTCCCCGAAGATATCATCTACACCGGCCTCTTCATCAACCCATTTCCGGAAGGTCTTGTTGATTATCTCCACGGAAACTTGGCTCGCAATCTCGCCCGCAAGATGGCCTCCCATGCCGTCAGCCGCAACGTATAGGCTTAAAGAATCGTCAGTGGAAAAAGAGTCCTCATTACCCTCTCTCTTCAGGCCAACATCAGATATACCAAAAGCTTTTACCAGCAAAGCAACTCCTATCTTAAGACAATGCAGATTGAATAATATGTTTCAAGGTGACTATTGATTAACGGCCCTCTCTCGCCTTAACTGATCAATCTTTGAGCTAAGAAGCCTTATTACCTTTGACATGTCTCCGGCGGTCTTGAATCTTTTGTCCGGATATTTTTCCAAGGCCTTATCGATTATCTGCTCACAGACCTTGGGAATTTTTGGCTTATATTCTCTTGGCGAAGGATGCTTTACCTGGGTGATCTGATACAGAAGACCACTCAGGTTCTCACCATGGAAAGGCAGCTCCCCTGTAATCAATTGATAAAAAAGGACCCCGAGAGAAAATATATCAGATCTCGAATCGATTTTTTGGCCCATGATCTGCTCAGGTGACATGTAATTTGGCGTGCCGAGAATCACCCCTGTTTTGGTTCTGGATGAGGATATGGCCTTTGCAATACCAAAATCGGTTACCTTTACCTGGCCGTTTTTAAGCAGCATAACATTGGCCGGTTTGATATCCCTGTGAATGACTTCAGCCTTATGGGCAAAATCCAGGGCATCAGCGATCCTTACGACGATATCAAGGGCTCTTCTGAAATGCAGCAGGTTATCTTTAACAATATACTTGTCTAGATCTTCTCCTTCCAGAAACTCCATGGCCATGTATGTAAGGTCGCGATCATCTCCCACATCATGAATAACCACTATAGATGGATGTGATAATTGCCCGGCAATCTCCGCCTCTCTGAAGAATCGTTCTTTGATCTCCTGGATAACATCCTCGTCAAATTCGTCTGAGAAACGAATTGTTTTGATGGCTACGAGACGGTTGATTTTTGGATCCTGGGCCTTGTAAACGAGGCCCATGGAGCCTTTGCCAATTTCTTCCAATATCTCGTAACGTCCGACCTTGGATCTGATGCCTGTTTCGGAATCGGCAACAATACTTACCTCTTTTGCCATATCATAGCTGCCCAGTGTGGAGGATTTATCTGATTGCCTTAATTTTGGTATACGGTCATCAAGGTCCCTGAACCCTCCTCCTTTGTTAATATAATCATAGGCAGCCAGCGCCTTGTTAATCATCCTTTTTGATTCATATTCGAGCCCCAGGCTATAGATGAAGTCCTTTGCTTCATTATTCAGTGGAAGCTTCCGGAACTTATCATAGGCGAGATCAAGTAGTCCCTGGCTTTGAAAGCTCAGACCGAGCATTCGGCTCGTTTCATAAGACTCTTTAGCAAATCTTTCAGATGAAAGTAGATCTCTTGCAGAAACATATAGAAAGATAGCTGCCACACAACATATAACATAGGCAGATTTAAACCATATGCTCATCACTGATAATAAAACAGTTCCTGCTATAAAGGGGAGAAGAATAAGACATATTGTCCAGATCAACCTGCTTAATTGTTTCTTTCTGGGGAAATAGAATGATGCGAAAGCTCCTATAAGGAATATAATCAAGATCTCGATATAAGGCATATAAGAAGGTCGGGTTATATGTCTGTTATTGATGATATTCGCCAGTATATGCGCGGTCAATTCGGAGCCGGGCATATTGGCAGACATTGGCGTATCAAATTGCCTGCTTCCCGTACGGTTATGACCGATAAGAATGATTTTTCCGTTCACGACCGGCAGCGCCTTTTCAGTCTTCAAGAGATCCGCAAAGGAGAACCGGGGGATTTTAACTTGACCATCTTCGAATTTAATAAACATTTCTCCCATGGTTATGGGTATTATGCGGTCTTTTAATCGAAGCAGATTATCCTCTGCAAGAACCTGATTAGGTTTTTGATTGAGATAAGCCATGGCCAGTCTCAGGGGAAAGGATGGTAAAAGAGAACCTTTATAACTGATGAATATGGAATGGAATCTTCCATCCATATCATTCTCAAGGGTTAAATTCCCGTGCCCCAGTCCTGATGCGTTTTGGGCGAGTTCAGAGAAGGGGAAAGCCAAACTGTTTACAGAAATCCTCTCCTTGAGTGCAGGAGAGATTTTGGCGGAGTTTAAAAAGTTCCCGGAAAGAGACGAATCATCTCCGCTTTTTTGGCTTTTTTGATGAGTCCCGGAAATTCCGAATACCGGTAAGATTACATTTTTACTTTGTTTGACGCTTTCCACCAGTGTCAGGTCATTATCAAGTCTTTTTTCAATCTGATTTAGATTATCAAGTATCCAGTCGTTCAGGGCTGTGTCTTTCCCGGCCAGGGGGTAGACGTTATATTTTTCACGAAATATTTTTACTTCTCTAAGACCCTGGTTGGTTTCCTTTTCAGTAAACGGTATATTCAGGCCGATCAGTCTTGCCTTGTTCCTTTGAAGGATGTCGATCATCTCCGCTATCAGGTGTCTGGGCCATGGCCATTCACCAAGCCTGGCTATACTCGTGTCATCAATGTCTATGAGTACTATCCTACCAGTGCCCTGATCTTGTGCCGGAGTGAATCTCATCCCTAAATCATAGATTTGTCTCTCCATTGAATCAACAAAGGAAAGACCATTATAGGAAAAACCTATAAATATCAGAATGATAATGGCTCCTATCGCCATATGCAGTTTTGTGGATTTGCCCGCCATCTACCTGGTAAAATTCTCTAAATAGGTTTAATAGGATCTTTTATGTCCATACGAACATTAAAAAAACGTATCAAAACAGCAACTTAATGTCAAAGGAAAAACAGTATTTATTTCCATGGGGCAGGGTATAAACCTTCGCCTTTAGGCGGAAATGTCTTCAGCAATTATTTCCCTGTCCAATATTTTTGTGTATATTGTTCTCCAAAAACATATTGGAGG
>JAFDAM010000090.1 GCA_019313825.1 Deltaproteobacteria bacterium | reverse complement strand
AACGGAAAGACTCCGGATATGGTTTATTACGGGGAATTGAAACAGGCTGCATCAGCCTGATCTATCCCCTTAAAAAAGGCAGCGTTGCTGTCTTGACAAAGGGGTCCACTATACTGCCCATTCCAGCCGGTTTTGATTCAATGCCTAATTCGCGGACTGCTTCCATGCACGTCTTAACTATTGCCTCGTTTTCATCGATTTCTATGCCATGATACCACTGAGCTTCAAGTTTGGGTGGATGCTCTTTCATCCAGGGGTCAGTATTGGCAACACTGGTTATCTTTTCTTCTATCTCTTTCCTTAGGTTCGCCTCGCTGGTCATGGGAATACAGTCTGCTAAAAATACTATATCCACCTTTTCGGGGTATGTAACTGGCCAGTCTCCCCCTCTTATCACCGTCGGCATAATCATATCCGGATCCAAGAATTTGTGTTGCTTATCAGCCCTGTTTCTCCACTCATCTGTTAACTCCTCCAAGGCCTGGATTATCTTCACTGCTTTTGAAATTGCATTTACTGCTCCACCTTCACTCCAGTGAGGCTGTGACATGTCAGCATGACCAGCTCTGCCAAATACTGTAATTTTGCCACTCAAGCCACCTCGCATAGCCACAAGCACATTCATGTTAGTGGGTTCAGGGATTATTGCCGCATCAGCTTTAAATCCTTTTTCGCAGCACGCCAGGGTACCAATACCACTTGATTCCTCATCCGGGACTATTTCAACTATTACATCTCCTTTTAATGGTATTCCAGCTTGTTGAATGTATCTAACTGCCTGTAGCATGGCGGCGATACCCCCCTTCATGTCGCAGGCTCCTCTACCGAATACTTTGTTGTTCTCTATTTCTCCTCCGAAGGGATCGTGTTTCCAGTTTGTCAGTATGCCGGAAGGCACAACATCATAGTGTCCATTCAGGATTAATGATTTTCCCGCCCCGCCTCCTTTGAGCATTCCCACGACCACTGGCATACCGCCAAGATCCCTATTAAGCTTATCTCCTGGTTCGGTAAATTTCTCAAGCTGCGATGTATCAATTTCCCACCTGTCAAGTTCAAAGTCCATTTCGCCCAGGGTTTTATAGATGAAATCCTGAAGCTTTCTATAGTCGCCACTTTCGGCTTTCTTGCCATCTGCGGGAGTTACAGTTTTAAAGCCTAAAAGCTTCCTTAAATATTCGATAGTTTCTTCTTTATTTTCATCTATTAAAGTCAAAACTTTTCTTTCTCTATCCGTTAGCATACGAATCTTGCCTCCTTAAAGATAGATTTCGCTCTTGTGCAAGTCTTAGCCGTATGGGTGAATTCAGCATCTGTTTATTTTGGTTGGCAAATAACTCACTATCAATTACTTGCCAACCAAAAGATAAATTTCATGATCTTACTTTAAACTAATCTACTGTGCTTTTAGATGCAGATTTAAGATGCTCCAGGGGTTCATGTCCGATACCATGCCGCCTGCGGAGTTTGTCCAACCCTCAAACTTATCAGTCCTGTAAGGAGAAATGCATTTGGGCTTAACCAGGTAAATGTATGGCAGATCTTCAGACATAATCTCTTGCATCTCGTAGACATGTTCTAATCGTGTTGCCATGTCAGGGGCTTCGCTCAGTAAAGAGGCCAATTCATTGTAGCGTGGATTGTCATAATAAGATGGGTTCCACCAATCTCCTCCAGATCCCCAACCCATGGCCTCGATCCAGATCCAGTCCCCGATTGGCGGAGGGCCACCGCCAGTATCAGTAATTGCAATCTCATATGCATCGTCTGCTGGGGAGTAAACTGTGGCGTAAAAGGTATCGTAGTCCACTGTTTGAAAGTCTATACTTACTCCTATGTCCAAGAGCATTTCTGCGATTAGGGTACAGGTCTTAGTCAGGTTGATTTCTTCTGCCGGAGCTACCAGCTCGAACACAAGATCTTGCGCTGTAGCTTGGTCATTCCTTATTCCATTACCATCAGTGTCCACGTATCCAGCTTCATCCAGGATTTCATTAGCCTTATCGGGGTTGTACTCGTATTGAGGTAAGTTCGGGCTATGATCGGGACTTCCTTCCCAGGACCAGCTATCGAATTTCTCTGCATATCCCAGATACACCATTTCTATGATTCTGTCACGGTCTATGCCATATTGAATAGCATGTCTTACATTTTTATCCTGAAGTGGGCCTTCTTTGTGGAGGTTGCATGACAGGCTATATCTGTGATTGCCTGGGCCTACCTCGATTTCAACATTTAGAGCTGTTTCGAGATCTTCCATATTGGTTGGTGGTACAAGTGCGCTATCGCATACATCTATCTCCCCGGAGCGCAGCGCCATGAGCATTGTGTCCAGGCTTCCATAGTATTTGAAAACTACTTCGTCCAAATATGGCCTTCCTCCCCAGTAATCATCGTTTGCCACGAACCACGAGTACTCTCCAGATTTAAATTCTCGCAGCTTGAATGGCCCGCATCCGATTCCTTCCTCGTTCGGATATTGCGTTACATCATCCTTGTAGGGCTCAAAAATATGTTTGGGAATGACCGGATTCCACAACCACCAACCAGGGACATACCAGCCTTCCGTTGGCTTCGTAAACACGAAGTTAAGAGTAGAATCATCAATGATTTCAATACGGTCGAAGTTTGCTTTCTCCTCGGGCTCCCATCCTGGACATGTAAATAAATACTCGCACGTGAACTTAATGTCTTCAGACGTAACTGGTTCGCCATCGTGCCATTTGGCATTTTCAATAATATGTAGTGTCCAGGTCAAACCATCCTCTGACACTTCATAACTTTGCACCAACCGAGGATGAAATTCATAATAGTCAGGGGGTAAGGGGTAATGTGCTAAAGGGTCGTAGAGTAACTGAGTGGTGAGGCAACTCCAGGATGTATAGCCCACATCGGTTAATTGCATAGTCTCTTTAGGTGCCATGAAGCCTACCACCAGCCTTCCGCCATATTCAATTCCCTCTTCTGATAGCGTTTGCGACAGTGGTGATGCTTCTTCGGTTGTGCGTGACGGACAGGCTGCTAATAAAGAGAGTGCCAGCAGTGTTACCACCAATAAGCTTAATAAACCTTTCTTTGTTCGCATCTTGTTCTCCTTTTAATATTTTTAATCAAAATTCGGATATTCAGGATATATATTTACCCTGTAATCCTTTTCAACAACCCTTAAAGCTTCTTCAACAGCTGTCAGCCCCTTGTCAAGAACATCCTCATCTATATTGAGAGCAGGATAAAGCCGTATGTTGGCTTCATCATCATTAATTATCCAGGCTCCCCGTTTTAAAGCCTCCTGACACACAGCCATGGAAAGCTTTTTATCCGGTTTACCTGTCTCACTGTCGACTATCGATGCCCCGAGAAGCAGACCCAGGCCCCGCACCTGCCCTACAACGGAAAATTCTCCTGTCCACTTATTAAGGCGTTCCATAACCTTCCTGCCCAGTACAGCAGTCCTTTCGACAATTCCGTCCCTCTCATACATCTCCAGAGTCTTTATAGCTGCGGCGCACCCGGCAGGAGATCCCGCATAGGTACTTCCGGAATGGACTTTGTTATCTTTCATGATTTCATCTTTGCCTGCAATAGCAGCAATCGGCTCTATACCTCCCGAAAGATTCTTGCCTATAACAAGGATATCAGGAACAAAGTTCCAATGTTCAACAGCCCACATTGTTCCGGTTCTTCCCAGCCCCACAAGGACCTCATCGGCTATAATTACCCAGTCATTATTTTTGGCAACACGCTGTATCCCTGCAATAAAATTATCAGTCGGAATCCAGTTTCCTCCTTCCGCCATACACGGCTCTAGAAGTATTCCGGCTATCATGTCCGGCGATACAATCTTTTTGCAGATAAATTCCTCAATGTACCAGATAACATAATCCGCATACTGCTCGGCATTCATTTCTGCGGGAATATCGAAAGTGTGGGGATACGGGACATGAATTACCCCTCCCCTCCAGGATTCAAAATATTTTGATCTTTCGCTTGTAAGAGCACTTAAACTGCGGGCTCCGATAGAATCTCCGTGAAATGAATCTTCAAAAGCTATTATAAGCGGCCGCTCTTTGTAAAACAGAGCTGTCGATACCGCAGCTTCTGCAGCTTCCGTACCGGAAATCTCAAGGTTCACCCTGGTAAGAGCCTTCCCCGGCGAAATGTCAGAAAGTCTCTCTGCAAGATCATACTGAAGAGGATGCTCATAACTGAAGCCCCACCTTTTCATTGCTCCTGTTACAGCCTCTATTATCTCGGGATTTGCATTTCCGAAAGGATTTGACGCCCATCCGGCATGAAAATCTACAAATTTGTTCCCGTCAAGATCTATTATCCATGATCCTTCAGCCTTTCCGTTTATAAACTGAGGCGGCCTTTCCGTACAGCCCGCTTTCTCGGCAGCTTTTACTTCTGCAATGTATAAATTACCGCCTCGTACCAAATGCTGCCCCTTTTTGAGAATAGCTTCACTCTTAGGCCCCGGTATATTGTAATTCATAACAAACCATAGCCTCCGTTATTATTTTTATGCAGTATAGATTGCTTTTTCCGCTATGTCAAGGGTTTTTCAGCTATTTTCGCTATATTTTCAATAATTTTTACTTATTTCCGCTTTTTACATCATTTTTCAGCGGCATACAATCCCGTACTGTTGCTAAAAAAACAATACGGAGGCATAATCCCAAACGGGAGAACAGTATGGAAATTGAATTCGACAAGATTGATTCAAAGATAATCTGCATACTTCAAAAAGACGGCAGAATGCCGTACAGAGAGATAGCAAACAAAGTGGGAATTTCCGAAACCAACGCTAGAACGAGAGTAAAGAATTTACTGGATAAAGAAATTATTCAGATTGTTGCAGTCAGCGACCCGGCACGGCTGGGATTTGATTTTGACGGGAACATTAAGTTAAAAATTGTAAACAAGAAACTTGACAGCATACTTAAGGATCTCAAGCAGATTGAAGAGATCACTTACATCGCTCTTCTGACCGGAAGCTCCGACATAGACGTTGATTTCATTGTAAGATCCAAAAAAGAGCTCGACGATCTTCTATTTAACAAAATAAACAAAATTGAAGGTGTTATCGAATCCCAGGCATCTCTTATCATCCGGTATGAAAAGGACACATATACCTGGAAAACAGCTCTGGAGTGAAAAACAATTCAGGCTGTCCCGTAACCGTGCGTCTGTCCCTCAAATTGCCGCCGACGGCACCGTCAGTACCCTGCGAAGCGCGATTGTCGCTGTTATCTTGGTCGAATCCTTCGCTGCAAGGGCGTTCGCTGCGAGATAGCTTTTCCTATGATTAACTAGGGCTTGCTGAATAACTCATAGGAATTTACAGGATATGGAATTCAGGCTGTCCCTCAACCTGCGCACACCGGCATTTAAATGGTCATTTCCCGAGCTTTTTGGTATAATGATCGCCGGAAAGCGAAGGAGGGGCTAAAGGTATGGAAGAGACCCGCAGCGAAAAACGTTCTGCAGGGCTGAATCGTGAACTGATACCCATGAGCGAAGAATTGAAGGAAGAGATGGCCGCAGCTTGTCAATTGTAGACTCGCACAATAAATTACACAAACCAACATAGAAAATCTCATAAACAGTTACACTATCTCACAGAAAGCTTAGACAGGAGAAAGTATCTACCGACATAAAAAAAAAGAG
>JAFDAM010000029.1 GCA_019313825.1 Deltaproteobacteria bacterium | reverse complement strand
CGACAGTCTTGGTCAACATCGGGGGTATGTGGGGCCTTACAATCTTGAGGGGCTGAATTACTTTACCCAGCCATGGTTTAATGAGGTCATGAGCAGGGGTGTGTATATAAGCGATGTCTATGAAGGTTATCGCAAGTCCCCGCATTTTATCATCTCCGTGCGACGCCAGGAGAAGAATATGAGCTGGATTCTCAGGGCCACGATTGACCCTAATATATTCGGCGATATCGTAAAGGCGGCCCAGGTGGGAAAGACAGGGGACGCCTTTGTCATTAACAAGGGTGGCTTCAACCAGACCGATTCTCGGTTCGGCGGTCCTCTTCTCTCAAACTCCAATCTTGATCCGAATCTTTTTGGGGGGGGCACAACCGTCATCGAAATGCCCAACGGAAATGGTGCAAAGAGGCTTTATGCGGGAAGCTGGCTGAAGAGCAACAGGTGGCTGTTGGTTATCAATCAGGAAGTGGCTGAAGAGATGAAGGGATTATTCGCAACAAGAAATGTAGGTATCGCCATTATTGTCGCAGGTTTTTTGGCCATAATCCTGACAACTATCTTTACGGCGCGAATGACTGTAAGCGGTCTGCAAGAGGCCGACAAAAGAATGAATGAACTCAATGCGCAGCTTGTGCAATCAGACAAGATGGCGGCATTGGGTAAAATGGCTGCCGGTGTGGCTCACGAAATCAATAATCCACTTGCGGTTATTATACAAAAGACGGGCTGGATGGAAGATCTTTTGCTGGAAGAAGATTTTCAAAAAAGCAAGAACATTGAGGAGTTCAAAACTTCCATTAAAAAAATAGAGGCCCATGTGGAGCGTGCCCGAAAGGTCGTTCACAATATGCTTGGGTATGCCCGGAAGATGGAGCCGCGTCTGGAAGACGTGGACATCAATAAGACCCTGGAAGAAACAATAAGTCTCCTTGAAAATTATGCGCGGATAAACAACATTAAAATAGAGACTGATCTGTCTGAAGAACTGCCCATCATCGCCAGCGAACAGGCCCAGCTTCAGCAGGTATTTTTGAATCTCATGAGCAATGCCATTGACGCCATAGGAAAAGACGGCCTGATCCAGGTAATCAGCAATAGAGAAGACACCCATATCTCAATCGACATCAAGGATAACGGTCCCGGCATACCTGAGAATCAACAAACCAAGGTCTTTGAACCCTTTTTCACAACAAAAGAGACAGGAAGGGGAACGGGCCTTGGTTTATGGGTTAGCTATGATATAATAGAAAAACTGGAGGGCACCATCAAGATTAGAAGTCAGGTGGGGGAGGGCACCACCTTCACGGTGCGGATTCCGATAATAAAGCCTGAAAAAAAATAGATAAGGAGGGAGTATGGACTTTTTCAGCGTTTTAGTTGTGGACGATGAAAAGGATTTTTTGGAGACCCTTGTCAATCGTCTAAAAAAGAGAAAGATAGTCACTCATGGTCTCGAAAGCGGTGAAGAAGCCGTTAAGATGATAAAAGAGAAAGACTTTGATGTGGTCATTCTCGATATCAAGATGCCGGGCGGTATGGACGGTATCGAGACGCTTCGTGAATTAAAGAAGCTTAAGCCCCTTACGGAGGTTATCTTGCTTACCGGGCATGCATCGGTGGAGACAAGTATCGAGGGTATGAAATTAGGGGCCTTCGATTATATCCTGAAGCCGGTTAAGTTGGAGGACCTTCTTCCGAAATTGGTCCAGGCCTTTGAAAAAAAGGATGCCCAGGATCAAAAGATCAGAAGCGCAAAGGTCAAAGAAGCACTTCGGTATTGGTAACAGCCCCCAGAAAGGGGGCTGTTCCCGGCTTCATAGGGATGGTATCACCCCCAAATGCCGTCCTTTCTTTGCTCCTGCAGGACGCAGCTTGCTACACGCCTGTTTTACAACATGTAAAAACTCCCGACATGGTTATAACAATACTTTCATGAAAAGCGGAAGTCGCCTTCCGCATATCCTATGGTATATCAGCAAGATACAAACTCTTTTGTCGTAAACGCCTTATGGCATGGAGTTTGCCTTTCTTATATGAAGAACAATAAATTAGGACAGGACAGATTCGAATCAATCCTCGAATCAAGACACAGATGAAAAAAAATCGTTATGTGACACTACGCAAATATATTTTAGCCAGCATGATCCTGGCCCCGTTCATACCTTTTCTCTCAGTTCTGGGCATAGGCTATTATTATTTTACCACATCGCTGGAAAGCAACACGGTTTCACATATGAAGCGAATCGTAGAAGACCATCGCCAGATGATCGATACGTTTCTCAATGAGCGCAAGGCAGACCTTCGATTAGTCTGTGATTCTTACACGTTGGATGAGATCAAAAGCCCCCGGAGGCTCAGGGAGGTCTTCGTTCACCTGCAGGGCGGGTCAAATGCGTTCGTGGATCTGGGCGTTTTTAGTGGTGAGGGTGTGCATATCGCCTATTTCGGATCCTATAAGCTGGTGGGAAGGGATTATGGAGAGACTGACTGGTTTAAAAAAGTGATCAAGCAAGGATATTATATCAGCGATGTTTTTCTGGGCTACAGAAAAATCCCCCATTTTATTATTGCAGTAGCCAAGCAGGTAAAAGGCAAGAGGTGGGTCCTTAGGGCTACGATAGATACATATATGTTTAATAACCTTGTTAAAAAAGTGCGGATCGGCAAGACGGGTGAAGCCTATATTTTGAGTAAAAACGGGGTGTTTCAAACTGAACGCCGGTCAGGTGGGGATCTCATGAACAAGAATCCAATACAGACAGCCCATCTGCCGTCCAACGGTGACATTAAGACTTTTATCAGCCGGGAGGTTAATGGAGAGAAATACCTTTATGCCACAACCTGGCTGAAAGGCAAGGATTGGCTGCTGTTTGTAAGGCAGCAGAAGGACGATGCGTTTTCAGCGCTGAGATCGGCCTCTTTTCTGATACTTCTGATCAGTATGGTCGGGGGAGGCGCTATTACGGGGCTTTCTTTCTATCTGACGGAGAGGGTCATTATGAGGATGAGGCAATTGGATGATGAAGCCGAGCGGTTAAGCGGCCAATTAATAAGGGCGAGCCGATTGGCTGAACTGGGAGAGATGGCGGCAGGTTTCGCCCATGAGATCAATAATCCTCTCCAGATTATTCAGAACGAGCAGGCGCTTATATATGAGATCCTGTCAGATTTGAAGAAGCAGGGTGAATTCAGACAATCGGAGCCTTTGGAAGAACTGGAGGATTCCATACATCAGACTAAGATTCAGATAGATCGTTGCGCGAAAATTACGCAGGCTATACTGAAGTTTGGCAGAAAAAGCGAATCTGTCTCCAGAGATCTGGATATGGAAAGATTCATTCCCGAAGTGGTCGGCATGGTGGCGAATAACGCGAGTGTGCACGGCATTACAATAAACCAGGATATTTTAAAAGATACACCACCCATTCATGTAGATCCCGCTCAACTTCAGCAGGTATTTATTAATCTTTTCAATAATGCCATTGACGCAATTATTGCCAGCCATGGATCTTCGGGTGGAAAGTTGGATATCATGGCCTTGCAAAAAGATAACGGGATAGTGGAGATCCTGGTCAGGGACAACGGGTGCGGAATCAGCCCTGAAAATATGGAGAAGATTTTCAGCCCGTTTTATACCACAAAACCTGTCGGTAAGGGCACGGGAATGGGACTTTCCGTGTGTTATGGGATTATTGACAACATGGGTGGCGTGATGGAGGTCAGTAGTGAGGTAGGCGTGGGCACGACATTCACGATTCGTCTTCCTGCTGCTGTTTAAGAGTCAGTTGATTCGAAAATTCTACAATTGGTTCTGTTGCCAACCATTCAATTGCTAAACTATTCAACCTTTTGACTAAGTCACAGGGAGACAAGAGATGGAAAAGATGAGGATGATGTTGGTGGACGATGAAGAGAGGTTCCTATCCACCACCAAGAAGTTGCTTGAAAGAAAGGGATATGACGTATCTACTGCCTTGAGCGGGGACGAAGCCCTGGAAAAATTGGGATCACAGAATATCCATGTGGTGATTCTGGACGTCAAGATGCCCAGGATGGACGGAATTGAGACCTTAAAGGCGATAAAAACAAGCTTTCCTTTGGTAGAGGTGATCATGCTGACCGGTCATGGCACGGTGGAGTCTGCCGTGGATGGTCTGAAGTCCGGCGCAACGGATTATCTGACAAAACCCACGGATGTGATTGAACTCATCAAAAAAGCGGAAGAGGCGTTTGAGAAAAGACAGAGGCTGGAGGAGAAGATCAGGATGGCCCAATCCAGACACTATATGAAGTCACCCAGAGATATTATTAGGGGGTCTGAATAGTCCTCACCTCTTTGCCGAGAGAAACAACAGCTTGCCGGGAGATCGCCTGTTGGAAATGACGGCAAGGCAATTATAAAGATGAGATGGCCGGGATCATGTTGGAGATGTGACAAACTGGACGATATGCCGGTTGGATTGTGATAGAAACGGAGGGAAGTAGATGGCTGTACCAAAGAAAAAGGCCACAGGATATGACAAATATGTGGACTGGAGGTTCTTTATAATACCCGTTGTACTGTTCTTTGCTATCCTAATAATACCAACGCCATATGGGATGAAGGATGTGGGAACCGAATACAAGGTCGGACCCAAGGCAGTTGCGGGTTTAATCGCCATGGAGCTTTTTCACAAGAAAACGGCGGATATCTCTCAATGGGAGCTTGTAACCGTCGAGGTGATGGAAAGAAATATGAGGATGGGGGCGTTCTCCAGGGATCGTTTTTTAAAACGGAACCTCAAATGGTGCGAGAAATACGGGATATCTGCAGATCCTGAAAATCTCAAAAGGGCGCATGCCTATATCAAGGAGAATATCAGCGAGGAAACGTTTATCGAAATCATGAGAAGGGCCTTGCAATACAGGCAGGACGGACTCAGATACGAGGATCTCTCCGGCGAGGACAGAAAAGCGGCCGACAAGGGGGCCTGGCACCTGAAGGTTGCAATCGCAATGATGGTCTTTGTCGTCTTCTGCTTTGCAACGGAATGCATCCCCCTGCCGGGGGTTGCCTTCTGCATTGGCCTTATCCTCGTGTTTACCGGAGTTGTCACAAGGAACCAGGTGGCCATGCTCTACTGGAGCGATGCGTGCTGGTTTATTATGGGGAGTCTCATGTTTGCGGCGGCCTTTGTAAAGACAGGGGTTGACAAGAGGCTCTGTCTGGCAATGTTCAGAAAGCTGGCAGTCCCCAGTTTAAAGTGGGTCACGCTTATCTTCTTTGTCATTATTTCGCCTCTCGCGGCCTTTATCTCTGACCACGCATTGGCCGCAATGTTTCTTCCCATAGGCATGCTTCTCTATCAAAACAGCCTGACGGATGATGTCCCCGAGGACAAGGAGCTTGCCAAGATGATGATGATAGCCATTGCCATGGCGTGCAATATCGGAGGCCCCGGGGCCCCTTCAGGCGGCGCAAGAAACGTGATCATGATGACCTACCTGAATGATATGTTCGGCTTTGACATTGGCTACTTCCAGTGGGTCACCTATTGTTTCCCTTTTATTCTGGTCATGATCCCTGTCACATGGTTTATGGTCAACTGGCGGTTCAGGCCCAAGATCACCTCCCTTGCCCCTGCCATGAGATACCTGGAAACGGAGATAGGGCACATGGGGCGGTGGAACAGAAAACAGATATGGGCACTTATCATATTTAGCGTCATGGTATATGGCTGGTTTACGGAAAAGATTTTTTATAACATCGGGATCTATCCTGTTCGTCTCGGGATAGGCGTGATAGCCGTGGCGGGCGCGGTTGCCTATCTGCTTACCGGCGTGGTCAATTGGAGAGACTACCAGGAAAGGGTGGATTGGGGTGTGGTCTGGCTCTATGCCGGGGCTATTATATTCGGGCGCACCCTGGACAGCACAGGAGCCGCCTACTGGCTGGCAAGGACGGTAATTGATTTTCTGGCGCCATTTGGAATGGATTCCGGGATTCCACTTATGGCGACCTCAAACGGTCTCACGGCCGTGCTCACAAATCTTATGGCTGACGGTCCGGCAGCGGCGGCGGTGGGCCCAATCTCCCTTAACATGGCCGGACTCGTACATCCGGGAACGACATATCTGCCGTTTATGGCCATGTCCACGGCAATAGCTTCCTCATTTGCCTACTGCCTGATCATCGGGACGCCTCCGAACGCCATCGTTTATGCAAGCGGCTACCTGGAGCCCAGGGACTATCTGAGGGTGGGTATCCCCATGTGGTTCTTTGCAAACATAGTTATTATCTTTTTAACCGCGGTCTACTGGAGTTTCAGGGGGTTTGGCGGGTTGCCCGGGTTTTAGTCTCGTAGTTCGAGTTTTCGTGATAAAAGGTTTTTTATGAGCTAAATCCATGTGGATGTAATGCCAACCCTTTCGAGGGGTTCAACCATCAAAGAGATAGATGAGGGGGATGTTATGGACAAGAGAAAAGCCCTGTTTCATTCAAAAGGAATTACCTATTTTGACAGGAAGACAGAACGGACCTTTTTCTTTATCCTGACAATAATAATGCTTGTTTGGGGCATCTTTGCAAAGCTCGGATTTTAAAATAATTATGTCTGAATCTATGGAAAAGAGAGGTAATGCCGGATCCTTTATCGGATTCTATTTTCAGGCATTGACAGGGATATTGGGCTCGCCAGGTCAGTTTTTTAGTGAATTTTCCAGGGAAACGGGTTTTTGGAAACCATTTGGTTGCCTGATTATGTCCAGCCTCTTTTTTACCTTGGCAGGCCTTACCCAGGTACACGAAAATCAAGCCCTCATGGCCGGCATATTATTTCTCAATGCGGTTTCCATGCCTTTTATCACTGCCGGAACGGCCTATATGGTTATGACCATGACCATCGGCAAAGGTGTAACGTTTGTAAGACTCTTTTCCGGGGTTGCCTTTGCCGCAGCAATTACCCTGTTGGCATCCTGGATACCTCTTTTTGTCTGGCTCACAGAGCCCTGGAAATGGGCGCTTATCTTGATTTGGATGGTCAAGGGATGTGGATTGAGGTGGATGCAGGCGATTCTGATTGCCGGGATTTCAGCATTTGTCCTTGTCCTGTTTTTCTGGTCTCTTGGATCGGTGATCTCCTGTGTGAGGGGGTTTATCTTGTGAACTGAACTTGTTAAGCCTATTTAGTGTCCATCCAGAAACAAGAAATTATGGATGGGGCATTCAGCACTCAGCGTTCAGCCAAATCTTTTATAATTAAGTGCCTTTTGTCCCGCTATAGCGGGACTGATAGCTGATAGCATGAATCCAAAAACAGGGGTTTTTGATGAACACTATTTAACTTAACCGCAGTAGTACGCAAAATGCACTGAATCATTAATGTAGTCCCATAATAAAATTGTCGAGATCAGGTTATCTGTAGCAAGAATAGGAGACGTGAAGAATGGGTAAAACACTGAAAGTGCTTATGGTAGATGATGAAGTTCAATTTCGAACCACCACGAAAAAGCTTCTCAAAAAGCGAGGATTCGAGATAGTTCTTGCTGAAAACGGGGAAGAGGCTATCGAGAAACTCAAAGAGGGGCCGGATGTCGTTATTCTGGATATTAAGATGCCCGGGATGGATGGCCATCAAGTTCTGGAAGAGATCAAAAAGCGATTCCCTGAACTTCCGGTCATTATGCTTACGGGACACGGCGCTATGCCTTCTGCAAAGGAGGCATTTGATGAGGGCGCCTTTGACTACCTTATAAAACCCTGCGACATCCATATACTTGCCTCTAAGATTACGGATGCTTATCTGTCGGCCAGAAAAGGAGTTCCTTTGGAAGAAAAGAGGGCCAGTGATGTGATGATCCCATTGGATGAGTATACGACCGTGAAAAGTAAGCAGACCGTGAAGGAAGCAATTATGCAATTAAAGAGGTCCTTTATCCTGAAAGTGGCGACCAGCCGAATTATGGAAACCGGCCATCGTTCTATCTTGGTTTTGGATTCTAAAGGCCGCGTCCTAGGAATTCTGGCCATTACGGATTTGCTTAAAGCGATCATGCCTAAATATTTAAGTGCCCCAAAGCCTTCCATGGCTGATAGTGTCCAGTACTCTCCCATGTTTTGGAAGGGCATGTTTATAAAAGAGGTCAAGGAACTGGTAAAGAAGAGGGTCGATGAGGTCATGTCTCTTGCTCCTTTGACCATTGACGGTGGCGCCAATCTGATGGAGGCTGCGTATATGATGGTGACAAATAAAGTAAGAAGGCTTGTGGTTGAGAGTTCCGGCGAAGTCATAGGCATTCTTAGAGAGCAAGACCTGTTCTTCGAAATGGAGAAGGCCCAACGTGGTGTGTTCTAGATAACTGTAATTTTGCGTCCTCCGTAAGAGACCCCCAAGCCCCATAAACCTTTAGCTATTCATCATCAGATCAAGGCGGGTGCGAAACTTGAGCAATATTTAAATGGGCTTTGAGTCATTCATGAATCATCACGGTTTTAATACATGAACTTCAGATCAGTGATAGGACAAGGAGGGTTAATATCCTTGGGATGGGATATTGATAAGAAAGGCAATAATCAGCGCACCGCAATGGTGGCAGTTATTGCGGTTTGTTTTATTTTGGCAGGCCTGGCAATGGGATTCTGGTCTGCGAATGAGATGAGGAAACTGATAGCGGAGCAGTTTAATGAAGAACAATTGGTCATTGCCCATAATCTCTCCTCTCGGGTAGAGCGTGAACTTAATCTTTTACGAAAAGAGATCCTCTTGTTAAGCAAGGAGATGATCTTAGGAGTTTTTGATCCGGACGCACCCTGTGAGAGTATCCGAAAGAGTCTTTCCCGTGTTCGGGAGAGCGGGGTATGGAAGATTGAGATAGTCGAGCCGGAGAGCCAAAAAGTTTATATCTATATACCCTATAAATCTTGCTACGAAACTGAATCGATAGACAAAGCATCGTGTGATCTGCTGCCTGTTCAGCTTGATAAAAAAAGCGTCTGGATCTCTCAGCCACAGGTCAGTCCTTCCGGAATAAGGCTGATATTGGGCGTGCCTTTGCCGGGTGATTGCCGGAGACTGCTTCTTTTCAATGTCAATGTCTCCTGGTTCCTGACCCCATTTTTTAATAATATTCGTTCAGGAAAGACGGGTTATGCCTGGATCATTGATGGAAACGGGATATTTCTTTATCATCCTGATGCCGATTTTATAGGGAAGAGCGCATTTAAGGCTCGGGAAGAAAAATATCATTCATTCTCATACGGAAAGGTTAATTTTATTCAGAAAGAGATGATGCTTAGAGGCAAGGTGGGCACGGGCTGGTATTTTTCTTCCTGGCATCGCGGCATTACCGGAAAGATCAAGAAACTGATCGCATATTCCCCTGTTATCATCTCCGACGATCCATTTCAGAGATGGTCGGTGGCGGTTGTGGCTCCGGTATCTGAAATAGAGGGAGTTGTCCATAAAGGATATCTAAGGCAATTCCTGTTACAGGGTCTGATTATTATAGTTATTGTCTTAGGCGCATCGGCTGTACTGTTCTTTGAGAGGCGATGGTCTCGCATTCTGGAAGAAAGGGTGAATAAGAGGACAGAGGATCTGAAAAAATCTGAAGAGAGATATCGCTCTCTTGTGGAAAGCGCCGAGGATTTTATTTTTACGGTTGACTACGATGGTAATTTTCTTTCCATGAACAGTTTTACGGCCAATTTCTTTGGTGGCCGGCAGGAGGAATTCATAGGGAAGAGTTTTAAGAATCTATTTCATGAGAAAATTGCTGAAAAGCAGCTTGAATTGGTTAGGCTGGTTTACGGGAGTGGAAAGAGCGCGCGTGATGAATTTAAGTTGGAGATTGGAGGACATGAGATCTGGATCAATGCAAGCTTTATGCCGTTAAAAGATGAAGAAGGCAGAGTAAGCGCCGCCATCTGTATTGCACGGGATATTACCGAAAATAAGAACCTGGAAAGACAAATGATCAATACGGAAAAGTTGGCGTCCCTGGGAACCCTGGCAGCGGGTGTCGCCCATGAGATCAATAACCCGTTGGGGGTGATCTTGGGTTTCACCGATCTTTTATTGCGCAAAACAGATAAGGGCACTCAGCAGTTTGAAGACCTGAAGACCATAGAGAGGCAGGGTTTTCATTGCAAGCAGGTGGTGGAAAATCTATTAAGTTTCGCGCGTTTTGAAGAAGGGAACTCGGAATATTCTTATCTGAACCAGTGCCTGGACGAAATAATCAAGGTGGTAAAGCACACCATGGAGATGAATAACATTGAACTTGTAATGGAATTAGGCAAAGACATTCCCATGGTTAAGGGGGATTCTCGTCAGTTACAGCAGGTCTTTTTAAATCTGACTAACAATGCCCTTGCGGCCATGGAAGATGGCGGCAGGTTGATGATTCGCACAAGGGTTGAAAGAGGCGGCAAGAAGGCGATCGTTCAATTTCAGGATAACGGAATCGGTATCAGAGAAGAGGATATGGACTATATCTTTGAGCCTTTTTTTACGACCAAGCCGGAAGGTGAGGGAACCGGTCTGGGTCTGTTTGTGAGCTACGGGATTGTTAAAAAGTATGGTGGCTTAATAGATTGTATCAGCCGTTTTTCTGATTCATCTCCTAAGGCCGGAGGCACGACCTTTACCGTAAAACTCATCACCAGGAGAGAGGAGAATTAATGCCCGGCAACATTTTGATAGTGGATGATGAAAAGGACATGCTTGTCTTGTTGCAAAGGATTATCAATGAAGAGACAGATTATGAAATAGTTACTGAGGCTAACCCGTTCAGGGCTCTCGAACTGTTTAAGGAATGTCCCTTTGATCTGGTAATAACAGATTTAAAGATGCCCAAGATGGACGGTATTAAACTCCTTGAGGAGAGCAAAAAGATAAGTCCGAAGGTCTCTGTTATCATCATGACCGCCTATGCCACGATTGAGACCGCCGTGGAGGCAATCCGGAAAGGGGCTTACGATTACATAACCAAACCCTTCCGACGGGAACGGGTCATTCTGACCATAGACAAGGTCATGAAGTGGCAGGAGATGGAAAGGGAGAATCTGGACCTCAGGCAGGCCTTGGCCGAGAAAGACAGTTCAATGCCTTTCATTGGGGCAGCGCCGGTCATGAAAGAGATATTTGAACGGATCAGACAGGTGGCCCCCACCATGGCAACGGTCTTAATAACCGGAGGCAGCGGCACGGGAAAAGAGTTGGTTGCAAGGGCTATTCATCAGAACAGTCTCAGAAGCGCCAAAAAAATGATTGTAGTCAATTGCACGGCGATCCCTGAACAGGTCATAGAGAGCGAACTCTTTGGTCATGTCAAAGGGGCCTTTACCGGCGCATGGAAAGATAAAAAGGGGTTGGTTGAGGAGGCCCGTGAAGGAACCCTGTTTTTAGATGAGATCGGCGATTTGAAACCACCTATGCAGACAAAACTCCTCAGGCTCTTGCAGGAAGGGGAATATAGACCGCTTGGGAGCGTGACAACGAAAAATGCAGATCTCCGCTTTATCGCTGCCACGAATCATGACCTGAAGGCGGATATAGAGGCGAAATCTTTCAGAGAGGACCTTTACTATCGCTTGAATGTCATCAATATCGATCTTCCGCCCTTAAAGGAGAGAAAGGAAGATATTCCGATGCTGAGTTATCATTTTTTAAAAAAATATGCAAAGATTAACCGGAAAGAGATCCGGGATATCTCGACGTCTGCCATGCAGGCCCTCCTTGCCCAGGAATATTCCGGCAATGTGAGAGAACTGGAAAATATCATGGAGAGGGGTGTGATATTTTGCAGGGGCAACGTGCTGGAGATCAAAGATTTGTTCCTGGATGATGAACAGGGCCCCTTTTACCCGGTCGCAAACCAGGATATCTATTCTCTGCCGTTTAAAGACGCCAAAGCGCAGATGATCCGGTTATTTCACAGCCAATACATCCAGGCAGTACTTAGGGAGAGCTGCGGAAATATCAGCAAGGCCGCTGAAACAGCCGGGATTCAAAGGCAGTATCTTCACAGACTATTGAAAGATGCGGGAATAGATGCCGGTGAATTTAAGCGCCGATAGTATGGATATCTAACTATAAAAATAATCTTTTATCGCGGGTCAGTTTGCCTGTTTTTTCTCCATAATCTTATATGTCAACATCCCTAAATTGATAGAGATATCCTGGTTGATGACTACCATATTCCCCTGAGTCTTGACTGCCCTTGATGCGAAATATAGCACTCCTTCTATTCCAATTTTTTCAAGACGATAAATGATATTCTGAACTTTTTGCGGCGGCAGCGCTATGATTGCAATGTGATCTTTTTTTGGATCAATCCGCTTTTCAAGCTGATCAATATCATAGACCATAATACTGTCATTTATATTTATTTTATCTGATGTTTCATTGAAAATTTTTGTTATGATAAAATTATTCTCTTTCAATGCCTCTGAATTGACCAACACTTCGCTGAACTGCCAAGCGCCTATCAATACGACATTCCATTTCCTGTTCAGACCCAGGATATCGGAAAGAGCCTTTTTCAATGATTGAATATCATACCCGATACCCCTTACGCCAAAGGAACCGAAAAGAGATAAGTCCTTTCGAATCTGAGCGGAATTAATACCTTCAATTTCAGATAGTTCCTTTGAGGAAAGAGTGTCACGGTATAGCTTTTCTAAAACATTTAACGTTCTATAGTATATTGAAAGACGCCGTATTGTGAGTTCAGATATTTTCTTTGTTTTTATTTTTCCCTTTTTATTCATTTTAAAAACGTTCCTTTCTGAAAGTTGGCTATCAACGGCACATAGGCTATGTCATATTTAACTGTTAAAATGCATATGGCCTGCTCCTTGAAAGGCTATGCCTCCGAGCCTGAAAAAATGGGAAGGCGAACCCTTAATGTCGTCCCCTTGTCTACAATGCTTTCCACCTCAATTGTGCCATGGTGGGCGTCGACAAGCCCTTTGACAATGGCAAGGCCCAGTCCTGTGCCCGTTACCATCCGGGTTTTGGGGTGCTTAACCCGATAAAATTTTTCAAAGATCTTTGGCAGTTCTTCCGGGGGAATGCCTACGCCCGTATCCTTAACCGTTATCTCCACATGTTCTCCCCGGCTCTTTGCAGTGATATTCACTTGGCCTCCTTCAGGAGAATATTTAACGGCATTGCTGATAAGGTTATTAAAGATCTCTTCTATATTTTTATGATCAGCCAGGACAGGCCTGAGATCTTGGCAAGCACAGCCGAGGTTGATTCCCTGTTCCCTGGCCTGCGGTTCCATTAGGGCAACAATTTCTTCAATGATCCTGCCGATATTCACAGGCTCCAGGCTCCGGAGATGTTTAGCCTCTTCGATCTTGGCCACGTCGAGCAGGTCGTTAATAAGTTCAAGGAGGGCATCTATCTTTTTTATTCCCCTGTCTACAAAGTCCTGCTGTCTCTCACCAAGAGGACCGGCCATGCCCTCTGAAAGAACGCTGTTCATCTGCCTTATGGCAACCAATGGGCTTCGAAGTTCATGGGCAACCATGTTGACAAAATCGGATTTCATCCGGTCAAGCTGCTTGAATGCCGTGATGTCTTCTATGACTGTAACCGTTCCCGCAATATTGACGGATACATCTTTGCCGGGTCCGGGAATCGGGGCTGAAATGGCTCTCAGCACATTTTCTCCTTTATGGAGTTCGTAAAATATGATCTCTTTTTTATGAGATTTGCCATCCAGTATCCCCTTGAGTATCTTGATAAGAGAATCGTCGTTTATGATTTCTGCCACATAGCTTGGGGCGCTTATCTCCCGGGATACGTCCAGCATCCGCATTAAAGCAGCGTTGTGAAGGACCAGTTCCAGGTTATAATTTGTCACCATGATCCCGGTCGGCATGCAGTTGATAATGGTTTTGAGACGGCTCTTTTCAAGATTTAAATCATATAGGTTTCTTTCATTTTCCTCTTGCAAGAGACTTGTCCTTTGATCAAGTTTCCTTTTTTCCGTTGCCCTGGCAACGGTCAGAAGAAACGGCTCTATGTCAAGTGGCTTGGTTACGAAATCATAGGCGCCTTTTTTAATGCATTCCACGGCAGTATTTACATCGCCATGTCCCGTGACAATAATGACCGGCAAGTCCGGGTACTTTGCCCGGATTATATCGAGCGCCTTTTCACCACTCATGACGGGCATCTTGAGATCAAGAAGGATTATATCCAATGAGTCATGAATCAGGATATCAAGGGCTGCCTGGCCATTTTCGGCAGTGATTACGTCATATCCCCTGCCGGTTAAAAGCTTGGCAAATGAGGCCCTGAGCTGCTCTTCATCATCTACAAACAATATCCTGCTTCTCAATATCCTGCTTATCCTGTTCATGCTATATCCAGTTTTAAAGAATGATATCCAAAATAACGCCTCAACGAGATTAGAGGACAATTATACATCAACTGACAGCTATTTAGTGTCCATCCAGAAACAAGGAATTCTGGATGGGGCATTCAGCACTCAGCGATCAGCGATCAGCGATCAGCCAAACCCCTTATAATTAAGAGCCATTTGCTGACGGCTGAACGCTGATCGCTGATAGCATGAATCCAAAAACGGGTGTTTTTGGATGAACACTATTTAATTCCCGCCACTGCCTGCGAGATGTTGTAGCAATAGCCGCCCATTCTCTCAAAGGCCGTGAGTATGTTAACGAAGATCAGTCCCGGATCGACAGCACAGATACCTTCCTGAAGGCGTATCAGATGGTTCCCTTTCATCTTTTCCTCCATTTCGTTGATTGCCTCCTCAAACTCCTGTGCTTTTGCTATGATATCTTTATCTTCATACTTCATGGCATCTAGCACAAGGGTTAAGAAGCTCCATGCCTCACCGGATATCTCTTCATAATCCTTCAATGCCTCCTTGGATAGAGACAGATCCTGTTCAATGAGTCTTTCGATCAGTTCCGCGATATCTTCTATGGCATCGCCAACTCGCTCAAAGTTGTTGACCATTCGAAGCAGGGAGCGGGTCTCTTTGGATTCTTCCGGACTAATGTAGCCCTGTGTCACTCTTACGAGGAACTGGGTAATCTCTCTTTGAAGAATATCAAGGGCGTGTTCTCTTTTTCTCCACTTGGATAATTCTTTGAGCTTGTGTTCATTGATGGAATGGACAACATCCTTGTACATCACCTGGACCGCTTCACCCATCCGAATGATCTCGGCACGGGCCTGCCCCAGGGCCACTGAGGGGATATCAATGAACTTGGAGTCCATGTATTGAATGTGATGAAGCTCATCCCGTGCCTCTTCCTTTTTTTGTGGTGTAAACCAGACGACCGCTTTTACCAGTTGCGGCAAGACAAGGAGAAAAAAGACGGCGCTTACAACGTTAAACATGGTATGGGAATTAGCAATGTGTCTGGCGATGTTGGGCCTTTCCCCGCCTACCATAAGGTCCGGAGGCCCGATAACCATAAGAGAAGAGGTCGTGGCTGTGACCAGCTTTATGAATAGAGGGAAAAACAGGATAATAATGACTACGCCGATAAGGTTGAAAAGGGTATGGGCATTGGCAGTCCGATGGGCATTGATATTTGCCCCTATACTTGCCAATTGCGCCGTAATGGTAGTCCCGATATTTTCTCCCAGGATCAGGGCAACGCTTGTCTCAAAACCCAACATGCCTTGAATGGCAAGGGCCATGGTGATCCCAACTGTGGCGCTTGAACTCTGCAAGATCATGGTCAGCACAGCGCCCACGATAACGCATAGCAAGATGCCGCCCAGGGTGTCGGCATGAAATCTTGTAAAAACCGCGATAAAGGTCGCATTCTCCCTTAATGGCGCAAAGCCCGCCTTCATGGTGGCCAGGCCGTAGAAGACCAGACCGAAACCTAACAGGACGTCTCCCACATAGACCCATTTGCGTCGACCAATGAAAAATTTAAGGAGGACCCCGAAGGCAATGGCCGGCAGGGCATAATCCTGGATATTGAATGCAATTAACTGGGCCGTAACCGTTGTCCCGATATTGGCGCCCAGGATGACACCAACGGCCTGAACGAGGGTCATAAGGCCGGCATCCACGAAACTGACCAGCATGACAGTTGTGGCGCTGGAACTTTGAATGATGCTTGTCATTAGTGCGCCCACTCCAAAGCCTACCAGGCGGTTGTTGGAGACCATCCCAAGAATAAGGCGTATCTTTTTCCCGGCGATTGCTTGAAGACCCTCTGACATGATCTTCATGCCGAAAAGAAATAGCCCTAAGCCGCCGAGTGACTGAAAAATCACAGACATAATGATCTATTTCGAACCCCCATGAGATAATGCGGCGCTCTTCGGGATGTGGGCATTATCGGCCTTTCCGCTTTTCAGAGTAAAGGTGAGCAGGGCGCCTATGATAAGCAATATGGCCGCGGCTAAAAAGGAGGTCGTGTAACTGCCGGTCTTGGCATGCAACGTCTGCGAGAGCCTTCCCATAACGAATCCGCCCACGCCCCATGCGGTGAAAACAATGCCGTAATTAGTGCCGAAATTTTTCATTCCCCAGAGATCCTTTGTAAATGAAGGAAAAAGGGAGAGGTTCGTGCCGTAATTGAAGCCTATGAAGGTGGCTAATAATACAAGAATAATGGCGCTTGAATCTTCCGAGCCCATAAAGGGGATGCTGACAAGCATAAGAAGGGTCTGGAATGTGAGCATTACGGTAAGGGTCAGAGATCGACCAATCCTGTCGGAAACGATTCCTGCAGCAATTCTGCCGCCGGCATTTCCAACGGCCATAATCGCCACGACCAAAAACGCCATTTCCCCCATACTGTGTTTTGCCATCCCGGCCACACTGCCGATCACCATTAGCCCTGCGCCGGCACCTATAAAATAGATGAACCACAACGTATAGAAGGTGCGCGTCTTCATCATCTCCAATGCCTTGTAATCTTGTTGTGCCGTCGCTGTACTATTCGTCGTGCCTGCTTCGGGAGCAACACCTTCGGACTTATGCTCCGGTGGCGGATTAACAAGCAGCATGGAAAGACCGCATACAACGATCAGGAATGTTATCCCGAAGAACAGCATGGCTTTCTGCAATCCCCATATTTCCAAAAGATACTGAGATAGCGGCGCAATATAGACAGAGGCCAATCCAAAACCGGAGACCACCAGCCCCGTGATCAGCCCGGTCTTTGCCGGAGGAAACCACTTGAGAGCAGGCGGTGTGGCTGCTGCATAACCGAACCCTATGCCGGTGCCGGCCAGCACGCCAAAGCCGATGATCCAGCTTGCATAGCCCGTTGTCTGTGATATCCAGATAAAGCCCAGGCCGACCAGGATACCCCCTATGCAGGCAGTTATCCTGGGACCGAACCTGTCCTGACATCTCCCGGCCACGATCATTAAGAATGCAAAGACAAGACAGCAGACGGCGTATGGGTCGTTTAGAGAAGCAATGCTCCAATTAAAGGCGTCCGGGCCGCCTGTCTCTATAGATTGTTGGATGGCGTTTTTAAAGATACTCCATGTATAAAGGATGCCAAGGGCAAGGTTAATCCCGGTTCCTGCAAATGTAACTGACCAGCCCCTGTTTTTGATTGACTGTGACATAATCTTCTCCTTCTATAGTTTTGTAACCGTTCACGAGTTCAGGGTTCAAAGGTTGTGGTTTCATCAAACACCTGCTGTCCCCTACGAGCAAGGTCAATGAACAAAAAACAACCCTGAACCTCTGAACCCTGAACGGATACTCAATGGACCGACTACTGTCTTCCCTCCACCAACCTATCCACCACATCAGGTTCGGCCAGTGTGGATGTGTCCCCGAGATGGTCAATCTGACCTTCCGCGATCTTTCTCAAGATCCTTCTCATGATCTTCCCGCTTCTGGTCTTGGGAAGGGCATCGGTAAAATGGAGCTTGTCCGGAGAGGCTATGGGGCCGATCTCCTTTCTTACGTGTTGAACAAGTCCTTTCTTCAATTCGTCTGACGGATCAACGCCCTGTTTCAGGGTCACAAAGGCATAGATCCCCTGGCCCTTTATATCATGGGGAAAACCCACCACCGCTGATTCGGCAACCGAGGGGTGCGCTACCAGGGCGCTCTCCACCTCTGCCGTGCCCATCCTGTGGCCTGAGACATTGATAACATCGTCCACCCGGCCCATCAGAAAGTAATAACCGTCCTCATCCTTACGGGCGCCGTCACCTGTAAAGTAGAGGCCCGGGGTCTGGATAAAGTACTGTTCCTTGAACCGTTCCGGGTCGCCATAGACTGCCCTCATAAAACCCGGCCAGGGCTTTCTTATATACAGGTGGCCCCCTTCGTTGATATTCACCTCTGTTCCGTCCTGGCGGAGGATCACTGGGTCTACTCCGAAAAACGGCATGGCCGCTGAACCTGGTTTCATAGCCATGGCTCCAGGGATTGGCGTAATCATAAAGCCACCTGTCTCTGTCTGCCACCAGGTATCCACAATGGGGCAGCGCTCTTTTCCGATCATCTGGTAATACCAGATCCATGCCTCGGGGTTGATAGGCTCGCCCACACTGCCCAAGAGCCTGAGACTGCTCAGATCTCTCCCCTTGGGCCACTCATCTCCGTTTTTCATTATGGCCCGGATTGCGGTGGGCGCGGTATAGAAGATGTTGACACCATATCTTTCAACCACTTCCCAGAAACGGTCATGCTCCGGGTAGTTGGGAACACCTTCAAACATGAGAGACGTAGCGCCTAATGAGAGGGGGCCATACACTATATAGCTGTGGCCCGTTACCCAGCCGATGTCCGCCGTGCACCACCACACATCCTCATCCCTGTAATCGAAGCAGTATTTCAGGGACAGGGTCGTATAAAGCAGGTAACCGGCAGTTGTGTGAAGCACGCCTTTGGGCTTTCCCGTGCTGCCGCTTGTGTACAGCACAAAAAGGGGATCCTCGGAATCCATGGGCTCGGCATCACATTGATGAGAAGCGTCTTTCATGAGTTCATGCCACCAGAGGTCACGACCCTCTCTCATCTCCGTGTCCTTGTCAATTCTATTAACCACGATGCAGCTCTTGACATCGGAGCAGGACTCAAGGGCGGTATCGGCGCTCTTCTTGCTCGGG
The DNA here is from genome assembly GCA_019313825.1 of Deltaproteobacteria bacterium. Taxonomy (GTDB): domain Bacteria; phylum Desulfobacterota; class DSM-4660; order Desulfatiglandales; family HGW-15; genus JAFDAM01. Next base: position 6,436 of record JAFDAM010000029.1, on the reverse strand, counting down.
AGTACCTTGCCTGAGCGGTATCCGTAGTTGCAGGTAATCAGGATCTTTGACTTGCAGTCAATGATCCTGTCCCTCAGTGCATCCGCGCTGAATCCCCCGAAGACCACGTTGTGGATGGCGCCGATCCTTGCGCAGGCCAGCATTGCGATGGGAAGCTCGGGTATCATGGGGAGATATAAGGTGACCCTGTCCCCCCTCTTTACGCCTTGAGCCTTGAGCACGTTGGCAAACTTACAGACCTCCCGGTGAAGCTCCTGATAGGTGTAGGTTGTATTTTCTTCCAGAGGTTCACCCTGCCAGATAAGCGCTGCCTTGTTTCTTCTCCAGGTCTTCAGGTGCCGGTCCAGGCAGTTGTAAGATGCGTTCAGCTTCCCGCCGGCAAAATAGCGAATCTGAATATCATCCTTAAAATCGTATTCCTCAACCGGCCCGTCCCACTTCTTAAACCAGTCAAGATGTTTTTCACCCATCTCGGCCCAGAAACCCTCAGGGTCTTCGATGGATCTCCTGTAGAGCTGTTTGTAATCTTCCATGCTCTTTATGTGTGCCTTTTCAATAAACTCCCCTGGCGGATCAAGGACCCGCTTTTCCATGTAGACCGATTCAACTTGACTTACCTTCTCTTCGACCATTTCCTTACTCCTTTCAATTTGCAAGATTTACTGTCATGAAAGACAGAAGTTAAAGGTTATTGGGGCACATTACTTATCCCGTGGTATTTGAAGGCCTATTTTCTTAAAGGCGTCTTCAAGACGAACCATCCCGATAGCCCGCTTGTTTTGTACCACTGCGATATCCTTAACGTTATTATTCAACATCACCTCAATGGCATATATTATTTTATCGTTGAGAGTTACCGAAGGATTAATCTGCACATCTTCCTTATAGGGAATAATAATCTCTCGTACTTTGCTTGTTCGCATCTTTTTATTTTAGAGACCTGTTAAATTTTATTGCCGATAATAGCTTGAATGTCCTGTGCCTTCGGTTGTAAAGTCTTGCTCCCATGGCTTCTGCGAATTAGCCTTTCAGCACCAGAAAAGCGATGTATCCAATGTAGCAGAATAATAGAATAATTCCATTACTCCGAGTTACTGTTAAAGTCTTTCTCATCATCAGCCAGGGTAGAAAACTGGTAAATATCATTACCGAGTAATCGATCACCAAGCCGGATTCAATAAAGCCGCCCGGAATCGGAATCGGTCTTACCAGTGAAGCTGCCCCGAGCACACTCATTATATTGAAGGCGTTGCTGCCCACCAGGTTCCCGATGCTGATATCCATCTCCTTTCTCAAGGCGGCGACAACAGAGGTAGCCAGTTCCGGCAACGAAGTTCCAAAGGCAACAATTGTAAGGCCTATGAACTTCTCACTTACCCCCAGTACTTTCATTATCTTGACCGCGGATTCCACGACAATCTGAGCGCCGGCAACGACACCTACTATCCCCACCATGATGAAAACAATTTGCTTCAGCCTGGATGCGACATATTCAATTTCTTCCAATTCTCCTGATTCCCTAACAATCGTCTAGGGAGCTAAGACCGCCGCGTCCGATGCCTGTTTGGACTCCTTCATGGAAATATAATAATTGAAGAAAGTGTAAAGAATGATTCCGGCGAAGAGGGTCGCACCTTCAATCCTTCCAAGTTTCGAATCTAAGGAGAGCACCAAGAGGTACAGGGATATGGCGAGCATGATGGGCATGTCTCGTTTGATGACCGACCGATCGCTGAGAATCGGTTGAAATAGGGCTGCCAAACCGAGAACAAGCGCAATATTGCAAATATTGCTTCCCACTACGTTTCCTACAGCGATCATACTCTTGCCTTTAATAGAGGAAACGAGACTTACCACCAGCTCCGGCGCGGAAGTCCCGAAAGCAACCACTGTTAAGCCGATAACAATCGGTGTTACACCGAGACTTCGTGCAAGACTCGAAGATCCCTTTACAAGCCATTCAGCCCCATAGTACAAAAATACAAATCCGATGAGACAAAGGATCACATACATCGTCATAAGTTCATGCTCCTTTCATAAAGCCGAGGTCGCGTTTGTCGTGCAAACAAAATTCAATTCGATGCGTCAGCGTATGTTTTTTTCTCATAAAAACACGCAAGATATATGCCAGAGTCCTTATCCATTTTAATTCTCGAAATAATCCTCTATTTTCAATCATCAATCTTTTCATCCCTTTCTGAATAATCTTCGAAGCATAACTTCTCATTCGGTTCTCGGGCATTGATTGGGCTCTTATTTTTCTGTGCTCGTGACCCGGAAAAAGAATAGCATTAACCAGAGATTGTAAACGAAATATTTCACAATTGAAGTGACGTGTAACTTCACAGTTTACGGCAAGCGGAAATACCCGTTGATTTTTGTGAATTTGAGAATGGAAAAGAGAAGACAAGACTCAAAATAATACATAATATCAGCGACTTTAGTTTATAGATACACAATATTTTGCTGTTCCCATCTCTTGGCACAGATCTTGAGGGTACAGCTTACGATAATCCGTTCGTGCAATTGGCTGAATCATAAGATAAGGAGGTAATAATCGTTATGGCATCGAACGAAAGAGTGAAGGGGTGGTAGATAGCCCAGGATCTTGAAAAAGAAAAAGCAAGCTGGCGTGAACGCATCGTCCCGGAAAAGAAACAAATCGTTGGCGCCCTTTACGGTCTTGGGGCGCTTTTTGCTGTTTTTCTCATCAGTTGCTGGCTGGCGGCAAATCCCTTTGATGTCACGCAAAGGATCCTGTCTGAGCCGATCAAGGCAATGGGATACACAGGAGATGCATGGGGATTAGTCTGGTATGTGATAGCACTTGCGTTTGTCTTCGAGTTTATGGATGCATCGGCAGGCATGGGGTACGGAACAGCCCTCACGCCGATCCTGTTTGTTCTGGGATTTGAGCCCTTACAGGTAGTCCCGGCCATAATGATCCAGCAGTGCACTGCCGGGCTCGTGGGTACATTTTTACACCGGGAATTCGAAAATGTGGTATGGAAATTCAAGCCCATGTCTGAAACGATCAAGGTATGGATGATTATTGCCATAATCGGGTGTGTGGCCGTGGCCTTTTCCATAACCGCTGTCTATGGTTATCTACATGTCAACATGTAAATATAAAGAAGATCGCAAAGTCATTAACCGTGAACCGTGAACATTGAACTTGATAACCTGAGTAGTTACGCGCAACGTACTCAAAAAAACACTTTTGAGTAGGGGCAGGCCTTGGCCTGCCCTTCTTGGGGCGATCCTATAAAAGGGCGCCGCAAGCAGCGCCCCTACTGTTTTTTACAATTGGCACAGGGAGCGCCTTGTTTTGAAAGAAAAAATCCGTGTACTGTTGGTAGATGATGAAGAACAGTTCGTCATAAACATGGCCAGGATATTGAAGGTCAAAGGATTTGACGTGTCCACGGCCTTTAATGGATATGAGGCCGTGGATGCCATTGAATCCGGAGGCGCGTTTGATGTGGTGGTCCTGGACGTCAAGATGCCCGGCATGGACGGGGTGAAGACCCTGGAGGAAATCAAAAGGCGGCTGCCCGATACTCAAGTGATTATGCTTACCGGCCACGCCACCGTGTCTTCGGGGACACAGGCCATGCGCAAGGGTGCCTACAATTATCTGATGAAGCCCTGCGACATCGAAGACCTGACGGAAAAGATAAAGGAGGCCCATGAGGTTGAGAGTATAAAGCTTCATCCGGTCTTGTGGATCAGGCAATCAGTTAAGGAAGTCACACTACGTTCCTTTAAAAAACTAAAGCCCGGAGACCCGGTTATCAATGCAATGAAGATATTTGACACAAAGACGCGGAAGATGGTTGTTGAAGAGGTTTATATTCAGGATCATGAGGATCGTCTTATGGGCATTGTGACCAAAAGAGATTTGCTCAATGAGGCCCGGAATGCCAATCCCGAACTCTCTCTTGACTGGAAACAGGTGATGGCAAACCCGGAACTCCTGCCCCCGCTAACATTAGGTCAGGTGATGCGTCCCGACCGCCCCATAACCGCCGGTACCGAGGAAAGCCTGACCAAAACGGCCCAGAGGATGATCAAGAACAATGTCAGGTGCATGCCGGTTGTTAAGGATGGGAAGGTGCACGGTATTGTCAGGATGCAGGATATCCTGCAGTATGTGGAACATGAGATAGAATAGACGTGAGGAGGTTTGCTATGGCCACGCCGGATGACCTCAATAGGCTTGGGGTTTCTAAGAAAAAGGATTTCCCCTATTTTCGCCGTGTTTGGACAAGCGTGGTGGCGGCTCTCATGGCGGCCTCTTTTATTCCACTCATTTTGATAGGGGGGGGGGGATATATTATTATGCCACATAGGCCTTGAAAGAAAAAACCCTGGCTTCACTCCGCACGGAAGTGATTAACCATAAGGAGGCCATCGATGAATTTTTAGCGGAACGTATCATTGACTTGAGAGTGCTGTCTGCAAACTTGGGCCTGAGCTCCCTGACCGCTCACGGGGCTCTGGAGACCGTTTTTTTGTCTCTTCGCTCAGCAGATGGCAGACCATACTTTGCGAATTTAGGTATCATTGATGATCATGGAAGGCATCTGGCCTATGTTGGACCTTAATGAGTTGATTTCCAAAAATTACAAGGATGCCGTGTGGTTCAAGGCCGTTATTGAGAAAGAGGTCTATATCAGCGATGTATTTTTGGGCTTCCGTAATGCCCCGCACTTTATCATTGCCGTCAAATATACAGACAACGAGGGGACATGGATCATGCGAGCCACTGTAGATGCGCAGTATTTCGATAGTATCGTATCCAAGGTCATCGGAAAGAGGAGCGGGGACACATTTTTGGTCGACAGAAAGGGTGTTTTTCAAACAAATGCCCGCGAGGCTGGTCAGATCATGGAACAGTCGGAGTTAAAAGATTTGAAACCCTTCAAAGGTATAGAAATGGAGGAACGAAAGGGATTTATCCGCGCGACCGCCTGGCTGAAAAACGTTCCATGGCTATGTGTGGTCCGGATTGATAAGGATGAGATATTTGCGGCGTTGTACAATGTTCGCAATATCGGCATCTCAGTCTTTGTGTTAGGGGCCATCCTGATCGTCTTGACCGTTCTTTTAACCACCAATCATCTGGTTTCGCGCCTGGAGACCAAGCGGCGAAGCATCAGATTTTTAGATCAACAGCTTCGCAGTATCAGTCATATGGCGTCATCGATGGAGATGTCTTATGGCTTTTTTCGTGAGATAAAAGACACCCTGGCCAATATCGATGTGACAGCCAAGTGGATTCAGGATCTGACCCGGAAAGGAAATTTCAATGAAGTCGAGGAGAGCCTGGGTCAGATCAAGTCGGAAGTATCGCGTAGTCAAAAAGAGATTGATAAATTTATCAGATTTATTACTCCCGGCAGACCAGTAATCATGGAAGTGGATATCAATGAGATACTGGATGATCTGCTCGAATTCCTAAGCAGCGAACTTCATTTCAAGAATATTAAGGTGCAACGGGGTTACCAGGATCGTCTTCCCTCTATCCGCAGTGATCGTTCCAAATTACGCCAGGTTTTTCATAATATAGTCTTAAATGCCATATCCGCGATAGAAAAAGACGGTGAAATTCTCTTTACCACCCGTGCCGGCAAGGAGACCGTCACCGTAACGGTAACTGATGACGGACGGGGTATCCCCGAGGAAAACCTGAAGAAGATCTTTGACCCTCTCTTTACAACGAGGGATGAAGCAACGGGATTGGGGCTCTCCATCAGCATCAATATCCTTGAAAAATTAGGTGGCAGTATATCAGTCAAGAGCGAACCGGGAAAAGGGGCTTCTTTCATTGTGGAACTTCCTTTTCAGATCAGGTCCGCCGGTTCATAACGGCCAGTATCCTACCTGAATCCGTCATCCATGATTAAGAAAGAGAACCTAAAACAGGCCATCGATGCCATATCAGACAGGGATCCCGAGACTGGGTATTCACTGAATGAGATGCTCGGAACAGGTCAAATCGATATTCCCTTACACTCAGAGGAGACCTCGGAGGAAATTGGTCTGCACTTCCTTTTTGACAAAGAAAAGGTTTCGATCAATAAATTCCTCTTTTTCAATGAGGGAACAGTCCCCATTGAACAGGGCCTGCTGATCAAATATGGCGAGATGATCGGGAAACAGGAGCTTTCAAACAGAGAAGGTCCCCTTGATTTTTTCCAGGCTGCAAAGGAAATACACGCCATAGGCCTGAGGTTCATGGTAACCCATGAGATAGATTTTGCCATAGCACGCTTGAAGAAGAGCTTGAAAAAGGATGAACTTGAAACTCAAAGCAAACTCATCACCTTACTCGAGAATATCAAACGAGTTGACCAGACAATTGAGATACCAGGAGAAGACAACGATCGATCTGTATTATATAGAGGGACAGTTGATATTGCCACACCTGCTC
>JAFDAM010000028.1 GCA_019313825.1 Deltaproteobacteria bacterium | reverse complement strand
CTGTTATTTTTTTTTTTTTTTTCAAAAAGACATTTTCCCCAGTTTCAATTAATATACTTCGATCTCTATTGGTATAATCCCGTTCCAAGGTATAACATTTCCCCTTTCATAGGTTTTAGACAATATTACTATCTCTACCACTTGATTTAGTAATTATCTGATACGGGGCTTCCAAATACCTGGTAAGCACTCATTAGTTTGTTAATATTATTTCTATAATCTTCTAAAGTTTCATAAGACACATTGGTGAAGATATCAATCCAGTACCTTTCAAGAAAGACAAGATCCACATCATCCATTTTGGCTAGGTCGGTTCCAAATGATGTTTCAGAAAGTACTTTATCAAAGGCTTGAGAACCCGGGATAGGCTTAAGAATGGTAGCTGCCATCCGACTGAGTCCTCCAAGATTGGCAATATCCTTGCACAGAGAAAGAGTGTTTTTAAGGCTTTCCTTTGATTCTCCAGGAAGACCAAGGACAAAGCTGGGATAGAATTTGATTCTATTGTCATTAAGGAGTTTCATTGCTCGAAATGACATCTCCCTGGTCTGTCCTTTGAAGGCCTGTCTGAGTAGCCTGTTGTCCCCACTCTCAATCCCTAAAAAGACCTCTTCAACATTTAGTTCGTGGAAATAATCAATTACCCAAGGCTTGATACAGTTGACCCGGCTGTATATAAAAAATCTAATCTCTTCGCATTTTTTCGGCCTTTTCTTTACAAAGTTCACGAACCAATCTTTATTATTGAGATTATCATCGGCGATGTCCCAGATAGAGTTGACACCATAGGTTTCTTGGAGAAGCTGTATCTCGTCCCAGATCTGATCGATTGCCCGAAATCGGACTCCACTTTCAAGCCTGGCGCAAAAAATACACCCCTTTGTTTTATCTCTCCATGAGCATCCTTTACTTGAATAGATCGATCCCGGAATGATATCTGCATATTCCGGATAGATGGCCCTATAGTTCTTTGTATATTCATCAAGGTCTACAAATTGCCTTGATGGGATATGTAAATCCCATAAGTTATTCTCATGGAACTTGTGGCTGAGATGTATATTTCCATTACTCTTTCTGAAAGCAAGATTTGGGATGTCTTCCAAATTGACATTATTCCCATTATCCGAAAGGTATTCGATCAACCTTAGAAAGGGAATTTCAGCCTCGAATCGGATAATATAATCAATGCAGTTCCTATTCTTCAGAATGTTATGGGCCAGCACGGTTGTATGGGGCCCTCCCAGCACAGTTATGCAATCATGATCCTTTGCCATATAAGCATATCGAACTGCTTGGGCATAGTTAAATGTCGTAGCATAGAAACCGATAAGATCGTAATCGTCAAAGGAAGCTATTTCTAATTCTTGGACATCTTCATCACAAACATCTATACTTATTCTATCGCCCAACATTTTCTGAAGATATGTGGCGATAGAGAGAATCCCCAAAGGAACATACATTCCTTTTCTAGAGTGTTTCGTCCCTTGATTATTTTTAGGATTACAAAGAAGAATTCGCATTTTTTAAATATCCCGAAGCGATTAAGAACTCGGCGTATTTTAAGTCGATTTCATTGTTTATATCGACTGCCTCAAGTTCATCTACTACAACAGCCCGGGCATCCATTCCCAAGGCATGTCCGGTTGCTTCAACATTTTCAATTAATCTGCTATCCCGGAGATAGATCCCTCCCGTCAAATAATATGCTTTTTCCCGTTTTTGCCTTGGGCCTACAATGGCACCGGAGGGAATTTTACAGAATTCTTCAATGGAATTATCCGCTTGCAAACGTTTGGCAATGTAAGGATGGCCTTTTGTAATTTCTGAAACCGTTACAACACTTTCACACCTTGTCGCTAACCATAACCCTATGACGCGATCAATTGTGTCATATCTTAAAAATGGACATGTGGGCTGGATCGAGAGGATCGCATTATATTGAACTCCCCTCTCTTTAAAATATTCATAGGCATGGCGGACAACTGAAATTAAGGGAGACTTATCCGCGGCAAGATAAGAAGGTCTTTTAAAGGGTATATCGACCCCCAACTCCCTTCCTAACCCGATAATATCTTCATCATCAGTAGAAATGACGAGATGGTCAACAAATCGCGATTGTCTTGCTGAATCAACGGCATAGGCAAGGAGAGGCTTGCTATCTAAAAGCCTTATGTTTTTTTTAAGGATGCCCTTTGAACCTCCTCTAGCTGGGATAACTGCCAGGATCTTTGACTTGTTACCTGATCCGTTCTTTGAAACAGAACCCTGACCTGAAGATTGATCTTTAACGTATGATTTCATGGATCGCCTTTATTGACTTCATCAACTGTTGAAAATTCGAGAAATTTATTGCCTGTAAAGGATCAATCCACGCATGTTCCGGATCAGGGTGCACTTCAATTAGAAGACCGTCCGCTCCAGCTGCAATAGCAGCACGAGACATTGCAGACACGTAGCTCCGTTTGAATGTCGAGTGACTTGGATCAATAATTACCGGAACAGAAGGAGCGTATTCCTTAAAAGCAGGAATTGCCTGGATATCCAGGACTGCACGTGAATCGACATTATGTGTGTGCGGGACTGTAACCCCTCTTTCGCAGAATGCAAAGTTATGTTTACCTCTTGCTTCAAAGTGCTCAGCTACGCCTAACAGCGACCTAAGACTCTCACCATAATGGCGTTTTATCAGAATTGGTTTGTCTGTTTTAGATAACGCCTCAATGAGATCCATATTAAACATATGCCGGTAACCTATCTGAAACATGTCGACATACTTGGACATCATTTCAATGCTTTCAGCATAAATAATTTCAGAAATAACAGGAAGACCATACTTTTCGCCGGCTTCCTTATAATAGGCGAACCTTTTTTCTGCAGCCTTAAAAAGCTCATATTTGCTTAATATTTTCATTCGGTCTGCAGGCGGTTCATCGCTGTCTGCATCTGGTTGCCCCAAAGGATCACCGTATGGGAAAGTAAGAGGCTTGAATACTCCACCGCGTAACATATTGGCACCAGCGTCCTTTACCGCTTTGGCCGTCTCGAAAATATGGTTCTTACTCTCAACAGTGCAAGGCCCAGCCATTATTGTAAGTTCTTTGCCTCCAATAATAACGTCACCTGCTTTCACTTCACGGTCTATATCCTTTCGCGTAACCAGAGGGATATTATTCTGAATATCGGCTTGCGAGATGTCTTTCATAATGTCTTCCTTTCTTGTGTATTAATCCTTAGATAGGTTACCGGACCTTGCTCATAAAATCGCGTATTTCATTACTGTTTGGGCTACGCAAGCCTGCCGCAACAGTTGCCTTATCAAAGGCGATTACCGCCTGTTCCAGATTCATGGGTACACCGTTAAGTGTCTTACAGCCGACCAATTTGGCCTGAAAAAGAAGCACAGTCTGAGTAGGTTGGTAGATGATGTCGAAAACAAAAGGATTGTCCGCTGCAGCCAGAATCCTAAGAGAACGCCCAAAGTTTTTATTGATCGAATCTATAGCAGCTCTCAGATATTGTTTTTCAGCATCTTTGACTTTTTCAACTCGTGGCAAGTTGTTCACTGGGCCCAATGGAGAATAATACTTGAGACTGAAAGTTCCCTCATCATCCTCTTTGAGTGTTTCAAATCCGATACTGGAGCAATTAACGATAATATCCACATTGTCAAGTTGATTCGAAGAGATTGGCCAGTCAATAGATTTTACTCGACATTTCCCCTGTAGTTTTCCGGCAATCTCATCTCTTGATTCATTTGATCTGTTAGCAAGTATAAGGCATCCTTCAACCCCCATTACTGATGCCAGATAGGACGCTACAGCAAATCCTGCTCCACCTGTACCTATCTGTAAAACTGTTTTTCCTGATAGAGATCCATCTATCTCTTTCTCAAGGCTCCACAACGCACCGGCGCCGTCTGTATTTGATCCGATGAGTTTTCCCTTATCTCGGTAAATGCAGTTCACTGCTCCGATCGTTTCAGCCTCAGATTCAAGATCGTCCAGATATGGGATAATATCTATTTTATAGGGCATGGTGACTGCGCCACCGATGAATCGGTTGTCTTGGCGGAGGCATTTAACAACCTCTTCAAGCTTCTCAGGCAAAATATCCATAGGGTGCATAAATCCCGAGAGATTCAATCCCTTGAATGCAGCATTCCAAAGTGACGGCGATTTAGCTCCCTTTGAAGGTGATTCGCCCAGGATAGCTGCGTAATAATCTGTTTGCTCAAGATCGAGCCCCTTGTTTTCAATAACTTCAAAGATTGATGACATGATCGTACCTCGACATTGTTCTATAGAAATTAAATTATCCTTTCCCAAGTCTTTCTGATATCGGCCTGTCTGCCATCTTTACCCACCCGCCGATTTCCGCGCTACGATATAGGGCGTGGACCAGTTGAACTGTAGGAACTGCATTACTCCCTGTGATAGGTGGATCGATTTGACCCGAATTAAGCCTGTTCACGATCTCTTGTACAAGGGGACCATGCGACAAACCATAGCCGGTTGGCACATCCTGGGAATATTTCCCCGGTACGTTTTTGTCTTCAGGTTTTTCTTCTACAAACCGCCATGTGTCAATTTTGTTGAGAGCGATCCCACCAATAACTCCAATCCCTTTCTCTCCGACAACTGAGATACTGGCCTCAAAGTCATCCGGACGCGCCGCTGTAGTGGCTTCAATGACTCCAAGTGCGCCGTTCTCAAATTTAACAATGGCTACGGTTGTATCTTCAGCCTCTAATTCGTTGAGTACTTGGCTTTGCGATGCACAAACATCGGTTATAGATCCGCATACCCACTGCAAAGCGTCTATATGATGAATAGCCTGCTGATTTATTACACCGCCGTCCATTTCCCATGTGCCGTGCCATCCGTCTTCATAATAATCCTGGTAGCGGCACCATCTTAGTCGAATCGTGGCCAGCACAAGCTTGCCAAACCGTCCATTTTCATATTCCTTTTTCAGAATTCGCATGGCCGGGTTCAGCCTGTTCTGAAAGATTACGGCATACATAAGATTGTTTTGCATGGCATATTGCTCATTCTTTAAAATCTCTTCGGGTATGAGGGCTGGCGGTTTTTCCACTATAACGTGTTTACCGGCTTCAAGCACCTTAGTGGCGTGAGCATAATGATTCCCGGACTCAGTAGCAATAAGGACAGCATCAATATTTTTACTTTCCAGCAACCGGTCCATTTCGAATACAGCTTCAGCATCAAGCTGTGTGGCAATATTTTCAGCTCGTTCTTTTACGTTGTCACATACAACAGTAACTTTTACATCCTTCAACTCGTCACGAAATACCTCTAAATACCGATGCTGAACTACTCTACCTGCACCAAGTATGCCGATTCTTATCATATTATTTCCCCTCCATTAGGTTGTCCTTTTTGGGACACACCTAAAATAAAATCAGAATAATTATTTAAAACATCCAGGGATGGATCTCCGGCATATACGACTTCTTTAAATAATTTTGAAACGTCTTCATCTTTATAAGGTCTGTAACCGGGGTTTTTATGTACCATTCTTAATGCATCTATCAAGTCAGTCTCACTTTTCATTACCCAGCAGGCTTTATAGTCCTCAAAAACACAGGCATCGTTTGGGGCAAGATATTTTAAAAATAGCAATGGCCTGTTTTGCCATAAGACTTCTAGAGCAATACTTGAAATTGACATCACAACTACGTCTGCCCATTGTATTAATCTTGCTGATGGATAATTGCTTCCTTTAACCATATAAAACGGATTTTTTTTCTCAAGCCTTTCCTTAAAAACTGTGTTTACAAAATCGAGCTTTTCGACCTCTTTCTCAAGGCTATGGCCTTTATTTAAATTTATCATTGGCCTTTCAAAAAATAATACATTTAACTTATCATTTTCCGAGGACAGGCCGTGACAAGGAAATATATTTTCTAACAATTTATTATAAATTTTTTCCCACTCATCACAATATCTTGGCGAACCAAGGATCTTGATATTTTGATTTGAATCATTCTTGTCTTTGAAAAAGTCTACCTTTAGTCTATTAGGGAAAATTTTATAGTCAACCGAAGGCATATTAGTTACTTGCTTCAGCCCAGAAATACGCATTGTAACACCATGTGTTATAAAAATAACGGGAGCCATTCTCATTTTTGCAGCTTTTATAATATTTTTTGTCGAATATTTTAACTCGCTCTGAAAGTCCAGAATTAAAGTCGATGCATTAACATTTGCCAATAGATTGTCTGCCCATTTTTGATCATATAGCAAACGATGAAGTCTTTTGAATAACCAAACTCCGATTTTAGGTTGAATGCGTCGAGCAGATAGTAAAAGTCTCGAAAGAAAACATCTCAGGGCTGACTTGTCGATATTATATGAATACTCCGCCTTTATGCCAAATTCCTTTTTCAGATAATTAAGTATAAAATCATCTCTGATATCATAGTCCAGATTTTGACATAAAATCATAATACGAGAAGCTACCCCTTGTTGGGTCATCTTGTAAATAATCGGAAACATATGGTCAAGATCCGGAAAACGTCTTATAAAAAAGATATACATATCGCTGTTCTTAATGCACAAAAAATATTTTTAGTTTAAATCAAAGATTAAGAATTTTAAAAAACATCCACTTTTTCTATCTATATGCCAAGTTCATTTCTATGGGATTGTTATTTAAATCTCTATCAAAACGACATTGAGACCTTTGAAAAATGATCAATTTTGCCCAAGATCAAAGAAGGCGATAATTTTAACCACAGGAATACATTGAGTATTTCGAGGATTAAAATTTGAGCCTGACACAGAGATTGGGCAAAAGGGGGCGTTTTTCAAAGGTCTCGACATTATTACCGCGATGCCTCTTTCACCTGTTCCAAGATAGTTATCAGATTTTATATCTATAATAGCGGCTATCAATTACTTATGCATGTTCGATCTGGCGAATTTGACCGTGTTCGATGTGATATATCAGGTCAGCTGACTCAATGATCGTCGGTTGATGTGAAATAGCTAAGATAGCCATCTCTCCTCTTAACTTCAGCATGGCCGAACAAACGGTGGCTTCTGTTTCAGGATCCAGTGCAGTGGTGATTTCATCTAGGATAAGTAATTTGGGCTTCCCAACCAGTGCCCTTGCCAGAGCGATTCGCTGGCGCTGACCGCCGGAGATCTTGGCCCCTTTTTCACCAACTATGGTGTCAAATCCATCTGATAATGAAGACACAAAATCCAATGCTCCCGCTTGTCGAAGCGCGTCCTCAACGTCCCGTTCAGTGATATTTGGATCTCCAATGGTAACATTTTTAAGAACGCTTTCATGAAATAAGAACATCTCCTGGGGTACGTAACCTATTCCCCGACGCCACATTTTGAGATCAATTTTACCAAGAGGCACCTCATCTACGAAAATTTCACCACTTTCGGGTCTGATAAGTCCAGTCAATAAATCTGCGATCGTTGTCTTTCCTGCTCCTGAAAGGCCTGTAATAACAGTGAGTTTTCCATAGGGAATCTCAAAAGACACATCTTTTAATGTCTCTTCCTTACCATAAGAAAAAGAGACATGACGAAAAACTATTCCCTCTTTTAATTGCGGGTTAATATTCCTAGGGACTATCTCGGCAGCCACTTCCACTTCATCGAGGGTTTTACTAAAAGACCAGAAAGCGCTTTCGCTGACCGTCATTAATTGAAACTGTTTTTGAAGTTTGCCCATTAGAAAGACCGACCGGTGGAAAAGAAAGGCCATAATCAATAGATTGCTCATGGGCACTGCCCAATACGTCAATACCAGGTAGATGCCAATGGCCATAAAAATTACAAGCATGGGTTCCTGGAGGGTCTTAAGTGTCTCAGAGCTCAGAACCTGTTGCTGTAATGCCTTTTTTAAACTCTTTGATTCAGTCTCCAGGAAGGGACCGAGCTGGTTTTCTTTCGCCATTGCTTTTATGGGTTTGATGCCGTTTAATAACTCCGTCAGACGTACAAGGAGTGATTGGAATGAATCGGTTTGTCGTATGCCCGCGCGGCGAGATAATTTTATTAAGGGGATTAGGGATAGTATTATCGCCGAGCCAACCAGTAATGAGACAAGGGTCACCTGCCATGATACAAGAAGCGCAATAGAAAGGTAAAAAAAGACTTGAATGCCTTCGGCTAAAATCATGCATGCAAATCGATAACCCTGAGACAGTCGGAGGGCCTCTGTACTGATGGCGTTAGTAAAGACTCCTATGGGGTGGCTGAGGAAATAATCCCAGCGTGCCTTTAGCAGTGATCGGACCAGTGTCAGTCGAAGGTCTGTTACGACATATGCCACTGTGTATCCAACCTGCATCATTGCCAAGAGTCTGAAACCGCTTTTAAGCAAGATACCACCAACAATTACTATTAGTAATATTCCCAGACTGGGTTCCAGACCTACAATTGTAAAAGCCTCTTCTATTAACTTGCCCAATGGAGTGCTGTCTATATCTGTTCCGCCTACAGCAATATTCAACAGAGGTAATAAGGTTGCGATTCCTATTCCTTCAGAGAGCCCTGAAAATAGCAGGCAGAGGATCATAACGGCGCTGCGCCGGGGATAGGATCGCATGAATACTAGAATCATCTGAAAACTGCCTGTCTTCTCTTTATTATCCACGATTTTTTCCGGATTATATCTTGTTAGATGAGTTTGTGAAAAGATTGGGACTTCACTTAATAGGTAATAGGAAACCAGTTATTCCTTGAAATAATCGATCACGCTCTGGATGATTGATTCCAGGTCATGGGAGGGGTTGTACCCTATCAGATCCCGTATCTTATCTATATTTGGGCACCGACGCTCCATGTCTTCAAATCCTGGTCCGTATGCTTTTTCATAGGGGATGAACTCTATTTCGGAGTTGCTTTCGGTCATCTCCTTGACCTTTTGGGCCAGGTCTTTGATGGTAACCTCATGATCGTTACCCACATTGAATATGTCTCCCTCAGCTTTTTGCTCGCCCATAAGTTTTACCAGGGCCCCTACCACGTCATTTACATGGGTAAAACTACGGCTCTGGGTACCGTCGCCGAATACGGGGATCGGTTTTCCCAGCAGGGCGCTCTGCACAAAATTGGGGAGGACCATGCCATACCTGCCGGTCTGCCTGGGACCGACCGTATTAAACAGCCTTGTAATAACCACAGGCAGTTTCTTTTCATCAAAATAGGCCAGCGCCAGGAACTCATCCAGCGTTTTGGAACAGGCATAGGCCCAGCGTCTCTTTTTGACCGATCCCATGACCCTGTTGTCTTCCTCGGAGAGTGCATGATCCACATGCTTGCCATAGACCTCTGATGTGGAGGCGATAAGGACCTTCTTTTTAAACCGGTTTGCAAGCCTCAGGACTGTCTCCGTCCCCTTGACATTGATATCCAGGGTTTCGACAGGATTGTCCATGATGTTCCTGACACCCACTGCGGCTGCCAGGTGATAGATGTGGTCCACCTTGAATATCAGCTCATTCATAACCGATTCATTCAGGATAGTGTCGACCACAAGGTGTAATCTCTCATCCTTCTGGATATTTGAGATATTCTCCAGTTTCCCGGTCCAGAGGTTGTCGATAATAAATACCTCATGATCCAGCTCCAGTAACCTCTCGGCCAGATGAGATCCGATAAAGCCTGCTCCACCCGTAATTAATGCTTTCATCGTTTCACTCCATAAAATCGCTTCGCGATTTTATATAACGCGGCTTCGCCGCTTAGGTTAAAAGAAAATTTTCAAAGATGTCAATATATAAGCGGCAAAGCCGCGCTGCATAAAATGGAGAAGCCATTTTATTTTTATTTGAGGACCTCCCTGATCTTTTCTGCTGAGTTGTTCCCAATACCCCCTACCTTCATAAGTTCTTCAACTGATGCGTTCATCACATTGGAAACAGTACTGAAATGTTCCAATAATCTTTTGGCAATAGTAGGGCCTACTTTTGGAAGTCCCTGTAAAAGATATAACTGCTTTGATTTCAATCTTTTCGGACGATATCCTCCTCGTAAGGGAACAACATCCATATATTTTTCATCCTGTTTCCCAATCAATAATAGAATATCCCTAGTGTCTTCTTTGGAACGGGAATAGACTATTGGGGTATACCATATGGTCTGGACCGATATTAATGCTCCCCTAATTGCGTTTGGATCAAAATTATGATCCGTCTTATAAGGATTACCTTCTATTAGAAGAATCGGATTTTCACAGTTTTTTTTCAGGTTCGAAATTTGAGTGAATAATCTTCCGTCTATTATGGATTTGAGGAAATCCGTGGCTGTTTTTCTTTCAACCGTTATTGAATGATTGATGATGTAATCGCCATAAAATATTTTCCTGACCTCAATGGTGATGTTTTCCTTTTCCAGAAATTCAATAAGGCCGGAAGTTTTTTCGCGGTAATCGATTATTATGTTCATCGTTTCACTTGATAAAATTCCGACTCTGGCGGAATTTTATAGTAAGCGGCTACGCCGCTTTATCAGATTAAAATATATTTCATTTTGTTCTATTATGGCGTAAGCCACAGACTATAAAATCTCGCAGAGATTTTATAGCTCCGCCCCTTCGATTACATGCCATCGAAGAGAGGTTATGAAATCGCTACACGATTTCATAGAACGTCCCGCTTCGCGGGACTTTCAAAATAACTCAGTCAGAATACCCCATGCCGTGTATGGGGATGGATTTTTTATTTTTTAACAAAGCGGCGAAGCCTGCCGGAGGCAGACAAGCCGTGTTATATAAAATGGCGAAGCCATTTTATCAAGCGCAGCGCAGCAAGCAGTGAAACGATTTTATACCTTTTCAAGGGCCCAGTCTTCTATCTCAACAGACATTGAGCGGTGAAGGAGTTCTATGGATACAACCACCTTGTCACTCTTGTCCTTATGGCGAAGGTAGAAACCGACAAGCCCTTTCAGAGGACCTTCCATGATCATGACCATGTCCCCTTTATTCATATATGTCCGGTTCTGCACGGTTCGGTCAGTCCCGTCCAGTATCATCAAGGAAGAGATCTCTTCATCTCTGGCAGGAACCGGTTTCCCTTCAAATCCCACCAAGCGAACCACACCTGCGGTTTTAAGAATATCCAGGTATTCATCCGGGTGCAGATCTGTATGAACAAAGACATAACCCGGTATGAGGGGAACCAGTATCTTTTTGCGCCTGTCCTTCCTGCGGCTCATAACCTGAATCCTGGGAAGGAAAACTTCAATTGATTTGCCGATGATGCCGTCGTGGACCTTTTGCTCAAAACGACTTCGTGTATGAACGGCGTACCATTTTTCTGATCTCTTATTCATAAAGTGGCTATCCTCTCAGCATCAATACCACTCTCAATGAGGGTTTTTATATCTCTGCCAGTATCTTCAAGACGGGTCAAGAGAATAAGGTCCCATTCCACCTGATGTATTGAATCCAGGTCGGCTATATTATAATCAAAAAACTTTTTACGATTTCTATTGTCATCTACTATTCCGGCCAGTCGGATTTTTGTGAGCTGCAGATAGAGATAGGCCAGTTCAGCGACCTCACCGGCCCCATAAAAGAGAACAGACCTGATATTATTCCTCTCCATCTCCTTATATTTGTTCAACAGGAGATTCTTGATCTCCTTGTAAGAATCCACGGAGTATCGGAGATATTCTACGGTGAGTCTGCTCTTTCTTGCGAGCCCGGCTGGTGTAAGGAAGTATTTCACTCGATTCCTTGGCATGGTCGTGACCTTAAAATAGCCCTTGTTCACCAATCTTTTAATAAAGGTATTGACCAGACCGAGAGACAGGTTTAACCGGCGTGACAGCTCTCTCTGGCTGTGGTTGCCGGTTCTGTCGATTTCACCCATCAATCGAAGGATATGGAGATCTTCTTTTTCCATCTATAATTAGAAAGAATTGTAAGATATTAATATTAATTTATCTTAACTAATGGCTATAATGTTCAGGAATTGAACGCTATTTATATGTTCAATAATTGAACGCTAACGATTTGTCAAGAAAAATAAGTATATTATGCCTTGATGGTGAATCAGGGTGGACATCCCTTTCTTGACAAACAAATGTACCGGTGCTAATGGGGAACGGTCTGTAACTGCTCAGGTATATAGGCTGTAGGAGAGAATCATGCGTGATCATACGAAGCTCAGAGCGTTTGAATTGGCTAACGAAGTACTAGTTTGGCCTGCCAATGCGCAAAAACCTGATAGCCTTTAGCCTACAGCCTAAACAACCTGAATAGTTGCAATTATCCTTTGCTATGATTTAACGGGGTTATAAAATTTCCATTACACATCATCATATCGTGATCGAGGGTCCGGTAGGGGTGGGAAAGACCAGCCTGGCCATTATGCTTGCGGAAAAGATAAACGGTCAGACATCGCTGGAGCATACTGAAGATAACCCGTTCCTGGACAAGTTTTATCAGCGCCCTAAGAAATATGGCTTCCAGACCCAGGTCTTTTTTCTCCTGAGGCGCTACCAGCACGCACGGGAGATCAATCAGATAGGCCTTTTTAAGAGTGCCGTTATTACTGATTATCTCTTTGATAAGGACAGGATTTTTGCTCGTACTAACCTGGATGACAATGAATTCTGGCTCTATGAGCAGCTATTTCAACTCTTAAAGAGAAGGGTGACCGCGCCGGATCTGGTTATATTTCTCCAGGCCAGGACGGAGGTCCTGATGGAGAGGATAAAAAAACGAGACAGGGATTATGAAAGATCCATAAGCTTTAGATATCTGGATCAGATAAACCAGGCGTTCAATGATTTTTTCTTCCATTATTTGGATTCTCCACTGCTGGTTATTGATGCCTCCAAAATCGACTTTGTCAATGTTCCCGAGGATTTTGAGGACCTGGTGAATCAGATAAGAACAATTAAGTCCGGGACACAGTATTATATCCCCATCAGTTTAAAAGACAGGAGTTAATGAGCTTTTGACAGAATCGATTATACCATGGAAACAATAGATACCATCACCGGAATGCAGAAAAGAAGTGAGGAATTAAGGTTATCGGGAAAGACCATTGCCCTGGTGCCTACTATGGGTTTTTTCCATGAAGGTCACCTGGAACTTATGAGGGTAGGCAGACATCTTGCTGATAAATTGATTGTAAGTATCTTTGTTAATCCAACGCAGTTCGGGCCGAGCGAGGACTTTGAAGAATATCCCCGCGATATGGAAGGGGATCTGGAAAAGGCGAGAGAGGTTGGTGTAGATCTTGCGTTTATTCCAGCTGCTGAAGAGATGTATCCGGATGGTTTCCAGACAAATGTCACGGTTGAAGGTATTTCAAAGTATCTTTGCGGTATATCAAGGCCCCACTTTTTTGGAGGTATTGCCACTATTGTTACCAAACTGTTCAATATCACAAAGCCACATCTATCCATATTCGGTGAAAAAGATTTCCAGCAGTTGGCAGTCATCCACCGTATGGTCAAGGATCTGGACATGGGGATAGAGATCGTCGGAGTCCCAACCGTAAGGGAGCCGGATGGCCTGGCCATGAGTTCACGTAATAGTTGCTTAAGCTCCGAAGAGAGAAGATCCGCCCTTAGCCTCAAGAAATCCATTGATATGGCTAATGATATGGTTGGAGGGGGCGAAAAAGATGCTGCAGGTATAATATCAGCTATTCAAGCATTGATTTCAAGCCACCTTTTTACTAAGATTGACTATATCAGTATATGCGATCCCATAACTATGGAGGATAAGGCTACTATTGAGGGCGAATGCCTTCTTGCCCTTGCCGTAAAGATAGGCAAAACCAGGCTGATAGACAATTGCCTGATAGATATTGATTGAGCAGGTCAACTGACGAGGGACATATAACCAAGTATGAAAGGGGAGTCTTATGAAGAAAGATAATTTTTTGTTCACTTCTGAATCAGTCACTGAGGGGCATCCCGATAAGGTGGCTGATCAGATCTCTGATAATATCCTGGACACGATACTGAAACAGGACAACAAGTCCCGCGTGGCCTGTGAAACACTTGTTACGACAGGTATGGCTGTCATAGCGGGTGAGATCACTACCTCGGCATATGTGGATATGCCGGAGGTGGTAAGAGATACCATCAAGAATATCGGCTACACCAATTCATCTATGGGTTTTGACTGGGAGACGTGTGCTGTCATATCTACAATTGACAAACAGTCGGTGGATATTGCTATGGGGGTTGATGCGGGAACCGGCCTTTTCAAGGAACAGGGCGCTGGTGACCAGGGGCTTATGTTTGGATATGCCTGCAAGGATACACCCAATCTTATGCCCATGCCCATCTATCTGGCCCACGGGCTCACACAGAGGCTTGCGCATGTCCGCAAATCAGGGAAATTGCCCTTTCTGAGACCTGACGGTAAATCTCAGGTGACAGTAGGGTATGTGGACGGCAAACCAGTCAGTGTCCATACGCTGGTTATCGCGGCCCAGCATGATCCCGATGTGGATCATGATACCCTGTGCGAGGCGATTGTTGAAGAGGTGATAAAGAAGGTTATACCGCCTGAGATGTTGAAAAAAGAGACTCAATTCTTTATCAATACCACGGGTAGGTTTGTCGTGGGAGGCCCTTTAGGTGACTGCGGTCTAACCGGAAGAAAGATCATCATGGATACATACGGGGGATTTGGCTATCATGGCGGAGGCGCCTTTTCAGGCAAAGATCCGTCCAAAGTGGACAGGAGCGCTTCCTACATGTGCCGTTATATTGTCAAGAATATCGTTGCGGCGGGTCTGGCTGAAAAATGCGAGATCCAGATTGCCTATACAATTGGCAGGCCTGAACCCGTTTCGGTGATGGTAGGGGCATATAGTACGGGAGTAGTCCCCAGCAGTGAATTGACGAAGATTGTAAAAAAGGAGTTTGATCTCCGTCCGGCAGCCATTATTGAGAATCTGGATCTCTTGAGGCCCATATACCGGAAGACAAGCAATTACGGCCATTTCGGCCGGGAACTACCTGAGTTTACCTGGGAGAAGACAGACATGGTGGAAACGCTTAAGAAGGCGGTGAAATAAAAGTGAACTAAAGTGGCTAAAGGGTCTAAAGTGACTGAAATGGTCGATTCATGGCTCGGGCAGGCTGGATTTTCCGGATAGAAGGCACCCAAAAAAGCCAAAGAACCCAATAAACTCAATGAACTTAACAAACTATATTACGAGGTTAATTATATGGATTATGACATCAAGGATATCAATCTGGCGCATAAAGGACGCCTAAGAATAGAGTGGGCAGGGATGAGCATGCCCGTCCTGAACAAGATCCGGGAACGTTTCTCAGAGGAGAGGCCCCTAAAGGGTCTCAGACTTGCTGCCTGCCTGCATGTAACTACGGAGACAGCGGGTCTGGTAAAGGCCTTGAAGGCCGGCGGCGCGGAAGTGGTTCTGTGTGCCTCCAATCCTCTCTCCACCCAGGACGATGTGGCCGCGGCTCTGGTGGCTGACGACGAGGTCCCCGTTTTTGCCGTTAAAGGAGAGGATCACGTGACCTATTACAGCCATATACTTTCCGCTCTGAAATACAAGCCTCACATTACCATGGATGATGGCGCCGACCTGGTGAGCGCGTTTCATTTTATCGCCCTCAACAAATGGGATGCACTGGAGCCCTCCGTGAGAGAGTGGGGGGAAAAATTATCCAAAGAAGAGAAATCGGAGTTCCTCTCAAACGTGCTTGGCGGCACAGAGGAGACGACCACGGGGGTAATACGACTCAGGAGCATGGAGAAGGACGGCGTTTTGCAGTTTCCCATCATATCTGTCAACGACGCGGACACCAAGCACCTTTTTGATAATCGCTACGGCACCGGCCAGAGTACTGTGGACGGCATAATAAGGGCCACAAACCGGCTGATTGCCGGCAGTACATTTGTGGTAAGCGGTTACGGCTGGTGCGGAAGGGGTGTCGCAACCCGTGCCAAGGGGCATGGCGCCCATGTTATCGTGTGTGAAGTGGATCCTCTGAGGGCCCTGGAAGCGGTCATGGACGGTTTTCAGGTGATGCCTATCACTCAGGCAGCCCCTATGGGCGACTTTTTCTGCACACTGACCGGCGACATAAATGTAATTCGCGCCGAACACTTTGTTGTCATGAAAGACGGGGCCATCGTTTCAAATTCCGGCCACTTTGATGTGGAACTGGACCTGCGGGGTCTTGCTGAGGCCGCTGTCAGCCGGCGTAATATCAGGGAGTTCGTGGAGGAGTTCTCGCTCAAGGACGGTCGAAAGATATATGTCCTGGGAGAAGGCCGGTTGATCAACCTGGCATCGGCCGAAGGACACCCGTCCAGTGTTATGGATATGAGTTTCGCAAACCAGGCGCTGTCCGCCGAATACATGGCAAAGGAACATGCAAGGCTGGAGACAAAGGTCTATCCTGTGCCAAGGGATATCGATAAGGAGATCGCTCGGTTAAAGCTCCTATCAATGGGAGTTGAGATAGACACACTCACACCGGAGCAGGAAAAGTATCTCTCTTCATGGGAGATGGGGACTTGAGGCGGTTTCATTGGTTGTAGTCGGTTATCATTTTGACTCACTCTTGTCCAAAATCAATTTTTCTTGGACAGCATATTAACCCAAGATTACGATTGGAAAGGGGCTGTGGGGGTCTCTTTGAAGGGTCGAACTTGTTTATGCGCTGGGAAACGGCACTCCACAAAATAAAGCGGGCGGCTAGTATCCCATACTATCGGCCGGAATGAAATACAGGGCATTGGCAAGGGCGCTCAAACCGCCCGCTTGGGAAGCGCGACACCTTCGAACTATAGCCGATAGGCTTTCGACCCGGAAAAGAGATTGACACTGCCCCTAATTACTTGCAATTAAGCAATGTTGGTTTGTCAAGGGCAACCTGAATTTTCGAATAAATATGTGCCATCGTAAATTCAGGCGCTTATATGAGAAAAAACGTTGTTTTCATTCTATTTTGGACAGCAATGATTTTGACTAAAGGTTGATCTGCCCTCATTCAGGTAGATAAATGACGATTAAAAAAATCCTCATAATCGCGCCTACCCTGGTTATCATTTTTTTACTTCAATCCTACCTTTGGGTCCCTACGTATGAAGAGCAAACCAGGGGAAATCCCAAACGTTTAACGAAATTCATTACTGCGTCTATTGGTGACGCCAGTATGCTAAACCCGATCTTGTCTGCGGACACCGCTAGTAGCAGTATCGAATCCCTTGTATTTGAGGGCCTTGTTGACAGGGATGAAAATCTGCATTTCCGTGGCAGATTGGCCATCTCATGGGAGATCCATGAAGAGGCCTTTTTCTATGTAAATGAAAAAGCCGCTGTACCCGGATTGGGTGAGGCATCGTCTGCTGATATTAAGGCTTTACTTACAAAGGCCATTAACCAGCCGGGCCTTTATGACATAACGCTTCAAACCACACTCAAAAATATCAAAGAGATAGCTGTGCTTCCATCCAGGAGTTGGACCACGCAGCAACCCTATCAAGCTGCACCTCAAAAAGGGCAGACTGAGAAAGTTGAGGTAACAGTTGACGCCCCTGCCGGGATAAAGCTCATGCTCCAACAGGTGGACCAAGACCTGTTTGAGAACCTATCAAAGCTACTGGGTGAAAATTATTTTTCCTCCTTCTCATCCGACGCATATCTCTCCTTTGGGAAAGAGATCAGTGACGAACAAAAGCACACCCTTGGCCGGAAACTACTCTCTTCTACTGAGCATAACCCCATAGTAACTTTCCATCTCAGACCTGACGTTAAATTTCATGATGGGCATATCCTTGATGCCGGGGATGTCAAATTTACCTATGAATCCATTATAAACCCAAAGAACCTTTCCCCAAGGATCTCAGATTACGAGCCGGTCAAGCGTGTTGAAGTCATCGATGACCTGACGGTTAGGGTGACCTATAAGCGACTTTATTCTCCTGCTTTGGGGACATGGGCAATGGGTATTCTGCCGGAGCATCTTCTCAATAAAACAGCCCTTGAAGCAGAGGCCGAAAAAAGAGGTAAAGACCCTGCCGAGTTCTCTTTACGCCAGAGCCTGTTTAACCGAAATCCTTTGGGCTCCGGCCCCTTTGTGTTTAAAGAATGGAAATCCGATCAATATATCGCGCTGGATCGCTTTGAAGGTTACTGGGAAGGCGCACCCAATTACGAACACTATATGTTCCGTATCATTCCTGATCTTCTCACCCAGGAGATTGAATTCTATGCCGGTACTATTGACAATTATGGGGTGCAGCCCCATCAGGTTGAGAGACTCAGTCAGGATCCGACATACCAGCATTTTTCCGGCCCCTCCTTTGGTTATTCCTATATCGGGTACAACATCAGGCGGGAGCCCTTCAATGACGTGAGGGTGCGCCGGGCGCTGGGTATGGCTATTGATGTGGACAAGATTATCAAGTATGTGCTCTATGAACAGGGTGAAAGGATTACCGGCCCTTTTGTCAAACAGACGGATTACTACGATCATAATATCAAACCGATCCCCTATGACCCCGAAGGGGCCCTGGCGCTTTTAAATGCAGCTGGCTGGCAAAGGAATCAGGCCGGCTGGTTGGAGAAAGATGGCAAAAAACTTCAATTTACCCTGATTACCAACAATGGAAATCCGCTTAGAAAAGATATCCTTGCCATAGCACAAGATGCATGGAAAAAGATCGGCATTGATGTGAGGACTGACCTGCTCGAATGGTCGGTTTTTATTCAGGAGCGGGTAGATAAGGGCGACTTTGACGCCTTGATCCTTGGCTGGTCCATGGGCATTGAGCCGGACCTCTATCAGATCTGGCATTCCAGCCAGACCAACCCCTATCAACTCAACTTTGTCGGATTTAAAAACAAGGAAGCGGATGATCTGATCATTCGCATTCGCAAAGAATATAATCATGATAAGCAGGTAGCCTATTCACACCGGCTCCATGAGATTATTGCCAGGGAGCAGCCCTATACCTTTCTCTATGTGGCCAAGTGGACAGCCATTCTGGATAAGCGTATCGTCATAAAACAACAAAACGATGAAGGACAAGACGTGTTTGAGGCGATTAAACCTACGAAAACCGGGAGCTATAATTTCTATTTTAATAGATGGATAAAACTGTCCAAAGCGCCGTATTTTGCCTTGGATGGTTAAAGAAAAGGCATTGCTCGACAGGGTTGACAGGTTGAACAGAATATATTTCATGATCCCATAAATCCTGTAGATCCTGTCTAAATATTAAGAAGATGGAATAACCTATGCTCGCATTTATCGGCAGAAGCTTTATTCAGAAGATTGTCACCCTGTTTTTTGTCTCAGTGATCTCTTTTCTGATCATTCACCTGGCGCCAGGTGAACCCAGTCAGATTGATCCGATGAATCCCAAGTTTACGCCTGAGATGGTTGAACGGTTTCGCGCGGCTTTTCATCTGGATGAACCCTTATACGTCCAGTATCTCTATTTTTATAAAGACCTCTTCACCGGTAAGACCTTTTCCTGGAAAGATAATCGACCGGTATTGGGCAAGATATGGGAACGTTTTCTTAACAGCTTGTCACTATTTATTGTTGGGACGATTTTAACATGGACCTTATCTTTTCCTATCGGCATACGGTCCGCCATTAATCGCGGTCACGCCTTTGACCGTTCTACAACTTTTCTGGCTTATCTCCTGATCTCCATCCCGGGATTCTTTTTTGCTTACCTTCTGATCATATCCGTCGTGTCCTATTTCCATGTGCCCGTAATAGGTATGGTGACATTTGGCCTGGAAGGCAGTTCCGCCATCCGTTCTGTTATGGATCGTGTATGGCATCTGTTTATTCCATCAGTGCTGGGCGCGACCGGCGGTGTGGCGGTGCTTTCCAGGTATGTGCGGAGTCAGATGCTTGAAGTGGAAGGACAAGACTATGTGAGAACAGCCAAGGCAAAAGGATTGCCCAATGACCAGGTATATTATAAGCATGCTTTGAGAAACGCGTTACTACCCTTTGTTACCATGTTCGGCATGATCCTGCCCGGCCTGATCGGCGGATCTGTGATTATAGAATCAATCTTTGCATGGCCCGGTATGGGGAGGATGGCCTATGAAGCCATATTGGCCAGAGACTATCCCGTGATACTCACGGTGAATTTTTTTTCCGCCGTACTTGTGTTAGCAGGGACCTTTATATCTGACCTGCTATATACAGTAGTAGATCCAAGGATAAAGCTTTGAAAATTGCGAACTGAATTTAGCTCCGTATACCTTGCGCCCTGGGCCATGTGCTATATATTACTAACTTTAATGCTTAACTAGTGTTCATCCAAAAACACCGGTTTTTGTATTAACGCTATCAGCTGTCAGCATTCAGCTGTCAGCAAAAGACTATAAATATAAGCCCTTAGCTGAACGCTGATGGCTGAGTGCTAAACGCTCCATCCAGAATTCTTTATTTCTGGATGGACACTAAATAACATAGATGACTGCGACACTAAACAACTTAGAGACAGAACACCCCCCTCGTACTCCTTTTCAGGAATCATGGCGACTCCTGAGAAAGAACAAGCTCGCTTTATGTGGATTGGCGATCTTTCTCCTTTTTGCCGTCACAGCGCTGATGGGGTTTTTTCTTACATCCGGCCCTAACCCGATCTTTAATCCGGCGACCATCAGGCTTGAGGAAAAGCTCAGACAGCCCCTTTCATTGCCAAAGGTCGATGAGCTGCACGAGGAGGATCTGCCAAGGTTGGGTATCTATCTTTTTGGCACCGATGATCTCGGCAGGGATGTCTTTGCGAGGATGCTGCAAGGCGCTTGGGTTTCCCTGACGGTTGGATTCGTCGCTGTCGGTATTGCGATTATAATCGGTGTTTTTCTGGGCGGGGTGGCAGGGTATTTTGGGCATAAGCGGGTAAGGGTTGATCAGATTGGAGCGATTGTGCTTTTGTTCCTGGGGCCTGTGCTGATCTCTACAGGACATCAGTTCTATGGTATCCTATTAATCGCTGCCATTCTCGGTCATCTAAAATTTGCTAAGCGAATATATCGTCCATTGATCAGTAACCCGTCAAACTGGCTGAGCCTGCCGTTCAAAGAGACCATCCTTGTGGATACAGTGGTCATGCGATTTGTGGATATTATGCTATGTTTCCCCAGCTTTTTCCTGATCCTTACTGTGGTCGCTTTGTTACCTGCAAGCATATATAACATCATGATTATTATTGGACTCACTAGCTGGATGGGAGCCACTCGTTTTGTCAGGGCCGAGTTCCTCTCCCTGAGAGAACTGGATTTTGTCACAGCTGCAAAGGCATTAGGTATCAGTGACTGGCGAATCATTTTTCGCCATATGCTCCCCAATGCCATTGCCCCTGTGCTGGTTTCAGCCACCATCGGCATTGCCTCGGCAATCCTGACTGAAGCCGGACTGAGTTTTCTGGGCTTTGGCGTGCCACCACCGCATGCCACCTGGGGTAATATCCTATCCAATGGCAAACGGTTTATTTTTGATGCTCCATGGCTGACCTTTATCCCCGGCTTTTTCATTTTGATTGTTGTGCTATCTTTTAATTTGTTTGGAGAAGGACTTCGTGATATCTTGAATCCAAAATTAAGGGAAAGACATTGAAAGAGAGGCGTAAGGTGTAAGGCACAGGGCGTAGGGGAAATAAATAAAATGAGCTAAAAAGCCTAAAATGACTGAAACAGAAGCGTTGATTGCAACTTTATTGTGATGAGTTAAAAAAACAAATGACAGAAAACAATATTCTATTGTCAGTTCAAGACCTTAAAGTTCATTTCCAGGGAGATGATAGGGTCTCAAAGGCGGTTGAGGGCGCAAGCTTTAAAGTCCGAAAAGGCGAATCCGTCTGTCTCGTGGGGGAATCGGGTTGCGGTAAAAGCGTATCGGTCCTCTCTGTTATGGGCCTGATTCCATCACCTCCCGGACAGATCGTTGATGGTCATATACAGTTTGATGGCATGGATCTTCTCCATCTACATGAAGAAGCCATGCAAAACATTCGTGGCAATCGTATTGCCATGGTTTTTCAAGAACCCATGACCTCCCTGAATCCGGTGTTTACCATTAGCGATCAGATCCAGGAAGCGATCCTGGCGCATGAAGACCTTCCCGCTGAAAAAGCAAGGAAGAGATCCATTGAATTGCTCAGTGATGTGGGGATACCCTCACCTGAAGAGAGGTTAAAGGATTACCCGCATCAATTGAGCGGTGGGCAACGGCAAAGGGTCATGATCGCGATGGCCCTGGCCTGCAACCCGGATCTGGTGATTGCGGATGAGCCCACGACTGCGTTGGATGTCACCATCCAGGCCCAGATCCTGAACCTGTTTGCCGGGTTAAAGAAAAAGCGACAGATGTCCCTTCTTTACATTACCCATGACCTGGGTGTGGTAGCCCACGTGGCTGATCGTGTCTATGTCATGTATGCCGGTATAATCGCGGAGCAGGGCAGTGCCTCACAGATATTTAAAACCCCTAGACACCCTTATACACGTGGGCTTTTGGCTTCCCTGCCTTCCTCCGGGAAAAAAGGGGAAAAACTCCACAGCATCCCCGGAATGGTGCCAGATCCGGCCTTCAGGCCGACGGGCTGTCCTTTTCATCCCAGGTGCGAAAATAGTATAGAGAGCTGCAAAGACCAATTCCCTG
Source organism: Deltaproteobacteria bacterium (assembly GCA_019313825.1). GTDB lineage: Bacteria > Desulfobacterota > DSM-4660 > Desulfatiglandales > HGW-15 > JAFDAM01. The sequence continues at coordinate 4,032 of JAFDAM010000028.1, read as the reverse complement.
CGCTGTCTGATATTGGAGAGGGCCATCAAAGCCGATGCCCTGTGACGGCAAAAGAGGTTTAAGGCAAATAGCACCAAAAGGTTTTCAATGAAATCCACGGAGTAGATGATAGGAAACAAGAATTAATGAACGCAACCGAACCCATATTAAAAGTAGAAGGGATGAAAAAACATTTCCCTGTGCAGCGGGGATTTTTCCGGCATGTGGCCGGGTGGATCAAGGCTGTGGATGGTGTGGATTTCTTCATCAATCATGGAGAGACCCTTGGCCTTGTAGGAGAGAGTGGTTGCGGAAAAACCACAGTGGGCAGACTCATCCTCAAGCTGATTGAACCTGACCAGGGCAGGCTATTATATCGGGGGGATGATATCAGCCAATTCTCACAGAATGATATGAAACCCTTGAGAAAAGAGATGCAGGTCATTTTTCAGGACCCCTATGGATCCCTGAACCCCAGGATGACCATAGGACAGACCATTGAGGAAGGACTTCGCACTATTGGAAACATTGATGGAAATGAGCGAAAGGAACGCGTTAAAGAACTGTTTGAACTCGTCGGGATCAGCCCTTCAGCCTGCGGTCTCTATCCCCATGAATTCAGCGGGGGACAGCGACAGCGCATAGGTATAGCCAGGGCGCTCAGTGTAGAGCCGACCCTGATCATCTGTGATGAACCCGTATCCGCCCTGGATGTCTCAATACAGGCACAGATCATTAATCTACTTAATGAGCTACAAGACAAGTTTGGTATCAGTTATATGTTTATCTCACATGATCTTAATGTTGTGGGGTATATCAGCGACAGGGTGGCTGTCATGTACCTTGGGCAGATCATGGAGTATACCACCGCGGAAAAGATCTTTGATAACCCGCTTCACCCATATACACAGGCCTTGTTATCGGCCATCCCGGACCCGGATCCAGACAGCTTAAAAGAGATCCATACCCTGTCCGGCGATGTGCCCAGTCCTTTGGATCCGCCACCTGGATGTAAGTTCCAAGGCCGTTGCCCGCTAGTGGAGGATCAATGTAAACATGAAGAGATAGAAATGCGGAGGATTTCAGAAGGTCATCACGTGAGGTGCCGGAAGGTCTGAAAGCACGATTTTTAACCTTGACTTTCACCGAAAAATTGGTAATCTACCAGCCTCAGTTGGGGGATAGTATAGTGGTAATACGACGGGTTCTGGCCCCGTTATCCAAGGTTCGAATCCTTGTCCCCCAGCCATTTATTTTGTTTGAGAGAAAGCGGCGAAAGCCGCGCTGTATAAAATGTCGAAGACATTTTATTTAGGGTCCCATCGTCTAGCGGTCTAGGATATCGGCCTCTCACGCCGGAGACACGGGTTCGATCCCCGTTGGGACTACCAAGTGAAATCAGGGAGTTAGTGGCCATTGCCGTTGACTCCCTTTTTATTTTGTGTACCGGTGATGTGTACTTTTTCTCCGAAAAGGCCTTCAAGCATCCCAAATGTCTCTTTCATGGACCCCCTCAATTTTTCAATATACCTATGGGTGACCGAGATATTCCCGTGTCCTAAAACCGCCTGTATCTGCTTAATATCGGCCCCTGTGGACAATAGAAAACTCGGTACGAATCGCCGGATCGCATGAAACCCGAAAGCCTTGATTTTGGCCTTTTCACATAAGGCCGTTATCAACCTATTCGCCCTCTGCTCACCTTTCCAGTTCTCGGAACCGAAATAATAATCAGGGAACACATGCGGGCTTTTTTTGTCCCGATGCTTATAGAGCCACTCCAAGGAAATTTTTAATTCCCCGATCATTGGCAACCATCGGTATTTTATAGAGCCATCACGGGTCTTATGGGTGCCAACTCGAACCTGGGAGCCGTGAAAGTCAATATCGTCCTCCCATGCCCATCGGAGAACTTCCGATCTCCTTGCCGCTGTGCAGAGGTAGGACATAATTAAAACCCTCTCCTTTCCCTCTGCCGCTATTCTGAGAGCTGTAATATCCTCGATAGGGGGAGTATACCCGGTTTTTCGGTCATGTCGTCTCGGCTTTGTGTCTCTGGCGGGATTCTCTTTAATTCCAAAGAACAGGATTCCGTGATTCCACATTGAAAGGATGTTCTTCCGGTCCTTGTTAGATCCGTTTGGGCTTCTCTTCTGAGCCTGTTTGTCCAGAAAAGCCTGTACCATACCCGAAGTAATTGAACTAACCAGAGCTTCGGGACCCCATTCTTCAATGATTCGATTGCAAAGCCCTCTTTTTTCATGCTGTGTTTTCCGGCTATATCGCTCACAATGAATTTGGTACTGGCTACAAAAAACTAGCAAATCCAGCCCTTTTTGCGATCTCATCTCTTGCTGTTTGGCCTGTTTTACTGTGTCCCTTTCGTAGTGTAGGGCTTCCTTTTTTGTCTGGAAGGTCTTTGTTTGAAGCCTCTCCCCCTTGCGCTTGGGCGTCGCTCTCCACTTCCTGCCCTCTTTGTATGGCATCTTGCACCCCCTCTTTGGTAAAAAAGATTGACCGGCCGATCCTAAATCCTCCTAGTTCTGGGACATGGTTATAGGCCCACCGGGGGGACATGCCGAAAAATTTAGCCACGTCATTGACCGATAGCACCACCCCAGTTAAATTTTGAGGCATTGTATGATGTTGTGAAAGAGGGGTCAACATGGTTTAAAATAAATTTGGTATCTGTTTCCTGGCAGGGTTGATTATCTTAGATTCTATACAGCTCCGCCCCTTGAGTTGCACGGGCCGATTCGACGTAAGGTTTTGATTTAATTGGAAAACACCTGAATTTTGCTACCATCTCAATTTGGGATTGTCCTGGCAATTACGCTGCTGCCCGTCAGACTTCAATTTTAGGCGGGCATCCAGGCAAACCCTCGCCGAAATCAACCTGTGCTTCTCGATGCCAAATCTGATTTCACTGGAAACTTCAATAGAATTCCCTATAGTATTTTTATTCGCCATATTAGGTCGGTTATCCAGATAACTGATTCATCTGTGGTAAAAAAAATCATATTTCATCTATTTGAATATATAAATTCTCAATGTTAACCAAAGTCATCATATCGTATTTATGCAGACGTCTGAGACGGACTGACAAGTTTCTTGCCGCAGACATTTCAATGTCTGTATCGCCGTTTTCACGGTGATACAAAATTAGCACAGCCCTTTTATTCAGCTCCATTTTTCCCCATTCCCCCTCAGGGTCCCATTTCAAATCAACCGACGCCTCTCTTGCTTTTGCCATTATATTAGTAATTTGCGCCAATGTTAGACCCTTTTTGGATAGATTCTTAATAATTAGGATTTCCATTAAATTTTTGCGGGAATATTTGCGGGTGGTACCTCTGCCGGAGGGGTTTGCAATCTCTGGGATCAAGATTTTTTCATCAGTGTAAAATTGAATCGTGCGCGGTCTAATGCCCAGAACGCTCGCAGCCTCTTTCTTTGTGAAAATTAACTTTTTCATAATATTATCTCATAAATCACGATAACTGTAACAACTTATCATTCTTTTGTCAAGTCTTTTTTTTGAGAAAATTTAAATCAGAGGGCAAAAGACAAATGCTGACCAATCCTTTCCGTTGTTGCAGCAGAGTTAGCTCCCACATATATGCTCAAAATGGCAACCATATCTTAGATTCCCTTTCATTACATCCCTCCCTCAACACTCCCGAACATTTAAACACAACAATCCTCCTCGGTCTCAACATCATATTATCACCAGTCTGAGGGTTTCTTCCCTTCCTATCTCCCTTTTCCTTCACACAGAATTTCCCGAATCCTGTTATCATCACATCCTCACCAGATTCAAGGGTCTTCTTCATTATTTCCAAGAGGGATTCAACTATGATGACGGATATTGGTTTGGATTGGCCACATTGAATATAGATACTTTCAACAAGATTTCCTTTGGTTAGGGACATAGGGGTTGCTCCTGATACAAGTTTTTAGGTATTTCTGATATATTTCGGATGTTAAAGGAAACAAGATTATTTTTGATGTGTCACTTTGTCAAGGAATTAAGGTGATTGCGGCGATTGAAGG
>JAFDAM010000158.1 GCA_019313825.1 Deltaproteobacteria bacterium | reverse complement strand
GGTCCAGAGCCTTCTTACGCTGAACCCCGCCCCGGTGACGGACTTGCATAGCAGGTCACTGATGTCCTGGGTGAGGTAGCTGATGTTGTCGAAGAAGACACAGTACGAGTCGTCAAGGTTCTTGATGAGCTCCTTCTCGTCCTTCTTGTTGAGGATGAGCAGGTCGGTGATGCTGGGGTCGATGAAGGTCTTGGCTACCCTTAGGACGCTGCTTTTACCGCTCCCATAGGGCCCGAATACGTTGAATATGGGGTGTTCGATCTTGGGGATGAAGCAGCAGATGAGGGCTGAGAGGTAGAGGATCTGGTTGTACCGGTCTTTGATGTTGACGAAGGCCAGGATCTCCTTGACCTTACCGCCTTTCAACGGGTCTGGAAGGGGTAGTTGGTGGTTGTAGTTGCGGAAGATGGGTTTCTCAGGCTTATCCATTCTCCACCTGTTCTCGTTGACATGGATTACAGACCCGAAGCCGTCTACCATGTCCAGGTACAGGCCACCGTCGCCGTCTGGGGCTATTCTGTTATACAGCTTCACACTGCCCCGGATACGGGTGTTCGCGTATGCCTTGGCCCTAAGCCTCCTGCGAACGTTGAGTATGGTCTCGCTGTTCGGTACCATGTCTTCATCATCTATCAGGAGGCCCGTAAGCCAGTCCTCCACATCACTGCTATCGATGGGCCTGTTCTGGTTGCTCCCGCTGCCATCGAGGTTGTAGAAGATGTAAGACTCCTTGCGCTCATCCCGATACAAGAACGGGTTTGTATCATCCACAAGCCTGCCGAGTCTGTGGGTCATTGTTTTGTTCTCATCGTCTGGCTTACCCATGTTCTCAGGGGCCTCGTATTTTTCCCCTGACTTGAACGCTTTTCCTTCAAGTACATCCAGTACCGTGGTTACTGCTTGGGCTCCTGGTGTCTTCCGGATGCGTTCATAGAGAAGTGTACTGAGATGGGCAGGTCCTTTCCTGGTAAATGGATGTGAGGCCTGTCGAACTGGTCCACAAGTAGCGTGGCTTTCTCCTCTTCGATAGCTTCCAAGATGTGCTGTGCGTATGATTTACCCATGTGCGACACCTCCGAAGAGTACAGGAGAGAAGAACGCGCTCGGGCAGATGGAGTAGAATGACGAAAACATCGTCATAATCGTCACTATCGTCACCTGAGCTCCTCCTGAGACTCACTAAATCGTCCAAGGATGTATCTGTCGGAGACCCCGCCTTGGCTTCTGATCCATTTAATGAATGGTTTGGGGTCGATGTCTTGTTCTTTACAGAACTCGGTGGTGATTTTGTATCCACTGAGCCCCATCAACGTGACTTTTTGGGCGTCAAGTCGAGCCTGAATTTTAGTGGTGAGTAATCGAACCCATTGTTTACGGGTCTCATAATACTTGTCTACGTGTTTCTGAGAGTGGGCTTCTGCAAGTCTATCGAGTCTTTTGTATAACGCTGTCCATGTTTTTCCTTCGATCATGAATCCTTGATTAAGGTAGAGTCTCGTGTTGAGCCACTCCCGTAATCCTCCATGTCGGATAGGTATGGGTTGTACTTGGTCGGGTAATGCTATCTTGACCTCGTTGTATTCGTTTAATACGAATTTTGCTCCTGATTCAATGAATTCGTTGAAGGCTCGATCGGTTTTTGTTTTCTTTGCTGGCACTTGTTTTTCACCTCCTTTAGCCTGTTTTGGGTGGATTGTGCTTGGATGGGTGACGGTATGACGGTTGTGACGGTGTTTTAGCGGTTTTAATCCATCTGCCCTTATGCGTTCTTCTCTTGTCTCTATGTTGATCATGGATCAGCCTCCTAGTCGTCCTCCACCGGGATGGCCTCGGCGAAGCTCTCCAGTTGTTTGTGGAGGAGGCCCTGTGCGCTCTTCCTGGTCTCATGCTCCAGCAGGTACTTCACCTCCTCCACCAGGAGGACCTCTCTGAGTTTACGCAGGTCCTTGACAGGAGTGCCCAGCCACTTTTTCTCGTTATCAGTGACTTCGTGAGCCGGCTCCTCAGGATCCTGCTCTTCCCCTTCATCAGGAAGGAGCTGCTTTCCACAGCTCTGACAATACAGGGTATCCGGTACCTGTTTCTCACAGTGAGGACACAAGACC
>JAFDAM010000027.1 GCA_019313825.1 Deltaproteobacteria bacterium | reverse complement strand
TGCCGAAAATAAGAGGAACAGAAAGTACTGGAAACTCACGTCATGTCTGATAAACAGGGCGAGGCTCAACAGTCCGGTAATAAGTTCCACAAGAGGGTATTGAATGGGGATCGGCTGACGGCAGTATCTACATCTGCCTAAAAGGACTATATAACTTATCAGGGGAATGTTGTCGTAGAATCTGATCCTTTCCCCGCATTCAGGACAGCTTGAAGGTGGATTGATAATCGATTTTTTAATGGGAATTCTGTGGATGCATACATTAAGGAAACTACCTAAAACGAGACCGAACAACATGGAGAAGATGACCATAATAGAGTGCAGTTCCATTTATAAAGACCTTAAGCCGGGATCAGATTGACAATAGTGGGCTTTTCAGATAGATAGACTTTCTGAATCCTCGCACAAGTGAATGCATAAGTGATATAATGACATGATAAATGAATAAAGTAAAGAATCCACGCCCATCGAAGATTCCCCCTCACTAAGGGGGGAGAAGGACGCGGCTTTGTCCTCACCCCATTTGAGTGTGAAAAGGACGTAATGGAGATCTCTTTAAGGTGATATCTTTTTAGTAATTCCACCAGACTTTGCAGTGACCAGATATTTAGGGTGTATGCTCCGAACCTTTAATTTTCGCTTTAACTTTACCACAACCCAAATATTTGGCCACGTGCTCACAAGAAGGTAGATATCGCCTTAAAGAGATCGCCATTACCGGATAGCTTTTTAATTTTCGGGCATAGACCACTGACTATAACCCGGCCAATTAAAGAACACCGCCTTTACCGGGAGGCCGGAGACATTAAAGGTTTTTAACGATATGATCTTCTCCATTAATTCACAAAATCCTCAACAGCGCCTGATAAACAGGGTAGCCGAGGCCCTGGATAAAGGAGATCTGATCGCCTATCCCACGGACACATTTTATGGTATAGGGTGTGACCTTTATAATAAAAAGGGGATCCAGCTTATATACAAGCTGAAAAACAGACCACTCAAACAGCCTTTCTCTATTATATGCGATAGCCTGAAGGGAATAAGCCGCTATGCCCAGGTCTCTAACTATGCCTATAAGACCATGAAAAGGTTGCTCCCCGGGCCGTATACCTTTATCCTGGAGGGAACCAAACTTGTGCCTAAGATAATGCTGACCAAGCGAAAGACAGTGGGTATTCGTGTTCCCGACAATAAGATCTGCCTCGCAATAGTACGAACCCTGGGGCGCCCCGTAATAAGTACAAGCGCTAAACTGGACGATCCCCATTTAATTCAAGAGGCCTATTCTAATTATCTTGGTATTGTAATTGATGGCGGAGTGCTGTATCCAAATCCTTCCAGTGTGATCTCTTTGATAGATGATGTGCCGGAAGTGATTCGCAAGGGGAAAGGGGATGTTAGTAATTTTCTCTAGCCGTATGAGTATGAAAGGCCATCCCACCTGTATTCAATCCGGGTTTTGAGGCTATCGATAACAGCCTTAGCAAAGGCCTTGGCAGCACTACGAAAAATAAGGTCCCATAACTTCAGTCTGGTTTTTTTCGGAAAAACCAGGGTGACATCACCTTCAATGCCGGCCATCTTTTTGGCAAGATCCACTGCATCCTGAAAATTCCCCAGTTGATCAACCAGCCCCAACTCCTTGGCCATGGCGCCGGATAGGATTCGACCATCGGCAATCTCCCGAACCTTTTCCTTTGATAGTCCCCTGCCACGGGCAACCGCGCTGATGAACTGTTCCTGAATGTCCGTGATCAAACCTTTGATCAGTTCCTTGTCTCGCTCAGACAGTTTTCTGTGAGGAGACCCGATATCTTTGAATTCACCACTCTTCAAGACTTCCAGGTGAATGCCGATCTTTTTGGCCAGTTCCTGGACCTGGAGGAACTCCATTAAAACGCCGATACTTCCGGTAAGGGTCCCCGGATTGGCCACTATCTTATCTCCTGCCGAGGCTATATAGTAGCCGCCGGATGCAGCCACGCCGCCCAGGGAGGCGATGACCTTCTTGGTTTGTATGGTTTTTCTGACTTCTCGGTAGATCTCCTGTGATGCGCCGACACCACCGCCTGGAGAGTTTATCCTCAAGATAATAGCCTTGATTCGTTTATCTTTTTTGAATTTGACCAACTGCAGCACAGTCTGCTCAGAATCCACAATAGTGCCTTGGATGGGAATAACCCCTATCTTGTTAGAGAATGACAGACCTGAAGATGGGTCAAAAAAGCTGAGAATTGCGGTCATGACCATGCCAAGGAAGATCACGGCAATCCCCAGGATAAGAAGGACTATCAGTATGGGGTGCTTTTTTTTAGCCATATGTCGCCAAATTATCCTGAGGGGTCTCTCGGGGCTTGGTAGGCAGGCCGTCTGTCTCAGGACTCAGGTTCATCCTCTTCGTTATCGCCCTGATCCTGCTCTTCATTTTGAGTCTCATCCGGGGGACTGTCAGCAGCGCTGTCTTCAGCTTGCTGATCATCTTCGGCATTCTGCTCTTCATCCTGGGTTTCATCCGAAGGGCTGTCGACATCGCTTTCTTTATCGCTAACCTCTTTATCGCTGTCTTCAGCTTGCTGTTCCTCTGATAATGTCCTGGCTTCCAGATCGAGCATCCCGGCTTTTAACAACTCTCCCAGGTTCGAGGTGGCCTCATTATGATTATTCAGATAGCTCCTATAGATATTTTTTTCTTCGGTCTCCTCCAGTTTCCTGACTGAGAGGCCGATCTTTTTATCCTCACGTGAGAGATTTATCACTTTTGCCTGAATCACATCATCAACTTTAAACCTGCTCAGCGGATTGCCGCCTTTCTCCTTTGTTAATTCGGAGACATGAATAAGTCCTTCTATCCCTTCCTCGAGTTCAACAAAGACCCCAAAATCGGTTATATTTGTTACCGTGCCTGTAATTCGGGTGCCCTGTTTGTATTTCTCCGGGATCTCATCCCATGGATCAACGGATAACTGTTTTATCCCCAATGAAAAGCGCTCATTCGCTTCATCAATATTGAGAACCACTGCCTGTATTTCCTGGCCTTTTTTATAAAGCTCTGAAGGATGTTTGATTCTCTTGGTCCAGGATATGTCTGAGATATGAACAAGGCCGTCAATACCTTCATCAATACCGATGAAGATGCCAAAATCAGTGATATTCTTGATCCTTCCTTCAATCGTAGTGCCTATGGGGTATTTCTCTCCTATGATATCCCACGGATTTGGTTCAACCTGTTTCAGGCCCAGTGAGATACGTTTGTTTGGAACATCGATGTTTAAAACCACTGCCTCCACAAGGACACCGACTTTTAATACCTGGGAAGGATGTCTGACCTTTCTTGTCCATGACATCTCTGATACATGGATCAGGCCTTCAATCCCTTCATCAACCTCGATAAAGGCCCCATAATCGGCTAGGCTTACTACTCTGCCCTCAATCCTGGTGGAGACCGGGTATTTTTCATCGGCCTTGAACCATGGATCTGGTTTTAACTGTTTAAGCCCAAGTGAAACCCTTTCCTTTTCCCTGTCAAACTTCATTACCTTGACAGTGATTTTATCACCAAACTGATACATCTCTGATGGATGACCTACTCTGCCCCATGACATATCCGTGATATGGAGCAGACCATCAATGCCGCCCAAGTCAATAAAAAGACCGTAATCAGTTATGTTTTTAACCGTACCTTCCAAGACAGCTCCCTCTTCAAGGATCTGTAAGGTCTTTTCTCTAAGGGATTTGCGTTCGATCTCAAGGATTGCCCTGCGGGAAAGCACTATATTTGACCGACGTCTATTGTATTTTAGGATCTTGAAATCCTGGACCGTACCGATAAGAGCGTCAAAGTTCCTGATGGGTTTAAGATCAATCTGTGATCCCGGCAGGAATGCCTGAAGTCCGATATCCACGGCCATTCCTCCTTTTAGGCGGGATATAATCGTACCGCTTATAGTGCCATCCTTCTCGTATATCTCTTTGATCTCGTCCCATATCTTGATCTTGGCTGCCTTTTCCTTGGACAGGATAATACGTCCGTCATCGTCTTCTCTCTTTTCAAGAAGGACTTCCACCTGATCGCCAATCTCGGCAGTCAGGTTGCCTTCTGAATCAATAAATTCACTAATCCTGATCTGTCCCTCCGACTTATACCCGATATCGACCAATACGTACTCTTTGCCGATCATAACGATCTCACCCTTGACGAGCTCTCCTTCTTGAATGCTTTTCAGGCTCTTTTCGTACAGCTCCATAAAGCTATCGGGTCCCGTATCATCTTGCATATCCTGATCGCTGTCGTCTATCGGTTTTGTTTCAGAAAAATCCTGGCCCGTGTCCGGTGTCTCCTGATCCTCTTTATCGCTGAAGCTCTCCTCAGCCTTAGCATCCTGCCCGCTGTCGTCTATCGGTTTTGTTTCAGAGAGATCCTGGCCCGTATCAGGTGTCTCCTGATCCTCTTGGTTATTGCTGTGGTTGTTTTCAATAGATTCGTCTGTTAGTTTCTCCATTAACCTCATTACCCCCTAGATATTTTATCCCACACATGGGAATTAGTTGAACGTTGTTTATTATCAAATATTGATATAAACATCAACCTCCTGAAATAAATTTTATTTTTTTATTTTTGAATACTCGTTTTTCCCATCTTTAACAATATCTCTTCAATAACTTGTCCTATCCCTAAGGTTGTAGTATCAATAACCACGGCATCTTCGGCAGGTCGCAATGGAGCAATGGAGCGTGTCTTGTCTTGTTCATCTCTTTTTCTGAGGTCTATCTCGACCTCATCCCTGGAAATAGATTCGCCCCTGCCCGTCCTTTCCAAATATCTTCTTTCAGCCCTTACCTCAGGCGTGGCGGTGATAAAAAATTTATAATCTGCGTCAGGAAATACTACTGTCCCCATGTCCCGACCTTCTGCTACAAGCCCTCCTGTCTTGCCGATATTGCGCTGAAGCTCGGTCATGGCCTCTCTTACCTCTCTTACGGCGGATATCCCGGAAGAGAGCATATCCATTTCAGGCCTCCTTATGGCCAGGGAGACATCCTCTCCATTGATATGGATTCCGGGACTATCCCCGTCTGATACAAAATCCAGATCAAGATTCTTGCACATTTCCCATAATGCTTTACCATCATCAGGGTCTATCCCCATTCTATGGGCCTGAAGCGCGACAGCACGGTACATTGCCCCTGTATCCAGATAAAGGAGATCAAGCCTTTTGGCCAGCAGGCGGCTTACCGCACTCTTTCCTGAGCCGGCAGGTCCGTCAACGGTTATAATCTGATTCATAATCTATCTCTCATTAAGAACTTTCTTCAGGGTCTTTATAAATCTTTCATTCTCTTCAGGCAGACCCACATTTATCCTTATATAGTCACCCAGACCATAGCTCTGCATGGAACGGACTATGACGCCCTCCTTGAGCATGAGTTCATAGGTCTTTTTGCCACCCATGGGCACCTTGATAAGAAAGAAATTCGTCTGTGTAGGAACATACTCGAGACCAAGATTCTCAAGCTGGTCAAAGAGATAGTCTAATCCATCCCTTACGATCTTTAATGTCTCAGACACGAATTCAGAATCGGCAAGTGCAGCCGTGGCCGCTGCCTGGGCCAGGGTATTGACATTAAATGGTTGCCTGACCCTATTCATATAATCAATAATCTCTGCTGAGGCGAATCCATAACCTATCCTGAGCCCGGCAAGGCCGTAAAGCTTGGAAAATGTCCTTAACACAATAAGCCGTGGATAATGTCTCAACAGGTCAAGACCGTTAGCCACCTCTTTGTCCGAGACAAATTCGATATAGGCTTCATCCAATACAACGACAATGTCCTGGGGAATTGTTCTCAGAAAGGCTAACACCTCGTTTTTAGAGAGCGCTGATCCCGTGGGATTATTGGGATTGTTGATAAATATCATCTTGGTCTTGGGATTTATGGCCTTTAGGATGGCAGCCAGATCTATCCTGAAATCTGACAGGGGAATGGATATGGCCTCTCCACCCGCGCCGGTCACAATCTTTTCATATACAAGAAATGTGGGATAGGCCTGGATGAACTCTTCCCCTACGGATAGAAAGGTCCGAATAATCAACTCGATCAGCTCATTTGAGCCATTACCTATGATAATCTGATCCTGGGCCAGACCAAATATGTCAGATATTTTTTCTTTGAGATAATAACCGCTGCCATCGGGGTAGCGGTTAAGTGTCTTGACTTTTTCCTGGATGGCCTGCACTGCTAATGGTGACGGGCCTAGCGGATTCTCATTGGATGCCAGTTTAATTGAACCGGTTATACCCAGCTCTCTTTCCAGCTCTTCGATCGGTTTTCCCGGAGGATAGGGAACTAGTTTTTCTATCCCCTTACGGGTCAATGTATTCATAAAATAACCTCAAAAGACAAGCATTTTTAATTCTCCGCTATTTATCAGAATTGTCAGATCGGGATTCTGTATCAATTGTGATGGAACTAATAAGATGGTCCGGGGGGATCTCTTTTAAGGAGTGAACCCGATTTAATGCAGTATCCCCGCATGGTATAGGACGGGGCAGGCGAGAATATCCTCATAAAATAATAAGCAATGAGGATGAAACACTGCTATAGAAGTGTTTCGCCCGCCTTTGGAGAAATAAACATTCTATCCTGCATAAAAGATTTTCACTCCGGAAAAGAGATTACGGCGGACCGTCCTGTAAATGGGAAATGCAAAATCCTAACCGGGCACTACTAACTATTTATATCAGAGCGCAGGAAATATCAAGGCATTTGCCGGTCTTTAATCCGCCAGAGGCGGATAAAGGTATAATTCCCCGCCCTTTGGGGCGATAATATGTCTTCCGCTTGATACCCCGTTGATGTCAGCGGGGTAGTCCATTTCCTGAAAAACGGTAATATCAGTCAAAAGAGACCTCTTAAGATAATTTTTATAAACTTTTTATATTAAAGATTACTGATAATCAGGATATTTCAGTCATGTCCGGTTAGGGTTTTGCGTTAATGACATTTGTGTTCTAAAGATGGCCTGTGGGGTCTCTTTTCAATGGCGAACGGGTTAGAAGCAATACTTTTATAAGAGGCGCCTGCCAGGCGGACGGAATGCTTCTCAGTTATTCAGCCTCGTTCGGACCGGACGATATTCGAGGAAGCCCGCCGTCCGCCTCATTCGGCTTCATACGGATGCACTGCACATAATGAAGTTCGACCATGAAAAGAGACCCCACAGGCCATTAACTTCCATATGACAGCATTGCAAAATCCTAACCGGTCATGACTGAGGATATTTCAACCCTTTTCTACAAATAAAGGGCAAAATACCCTGTTAATCTGGCGGCGGATCTCTATTTAAAGAGTTAAAAGCTTTTTTAAAGGGGTTCAAATCAGATAAGGCTTGACTTAAGGGTTTTGATTAATTATGTATATCTTTTTGTGCGAAGGCATATTTTGCTCTTTAACTGTTTCGGTTATGGGAACTGTAAATATAAACACCTTTAAGACGTAGGAGATCCATGAATAAATCACAGCTCATTGAAACCCTTGCCAAAACAGAAAACCTGGCCCTGAAAAAGGCAGAGGAGGTCGTAAACACGGTTTTCGGTGATATGGAAAAGGCCCTTATCAGGGGAGAGAGAGTCGAGATCAGAGGTTTTGGTAGCTTTAAGATCAAGAACTATGACGGCTATCAAGGAAGGAACCCTAAGACAGGCGAGATAATTAACGTAGCGCCTAAAAAGCTCCCGTTTTTTAAGGTTGGTAAGGAACTCAAGGAAAGAGTCGATATCGTCTAAAGTCAAGGCTGGCCTTGGTCGTGCTAGACGGGGAGTTAGCGGTGCCCTGTAACCCGAGATCCGCTTATGCGGGGTTGAAGATCCCTCATGAGAAACATGATTCCGGATTGCCCTCTGATCTCTTTGGGTGGATGTGGACCACACGTGACAGACGTTTATGAACCCCGTCAGGTCCGGGAGGAAGCAGCGGTAAGTAAGGCAGACTGTGTCGTGTTGGTATCTACTTTTTTCTCATCGTGATAAAGACATTTCGGTCATGCTTCGAATAGGGATGCACGACCAAGGTCCCTTTATCCAATATCTTTTCCTTCCAGCCGGCGTTTTCTCATAACATATATATTTCTTCAGGTTAATGCGCGCCGCTCTCCATGACAACCTTAGCCGTTTCAAGGATCCCTTCAGGGAATCCCACTATCTGAAAGATCCCCAGGAATCCGATCACCCATACCACGACCATGCAAAGGATAAAGAGGATCAAACCGTATTTCAGGAAATCCATGGGATGGATCATCTTTTCGCCCGTATCCGGATAGATACCCAGGCCGTAAACAATGGCGTTGTTCGGTGTGCCCACTATCAGGAAATGGGCGAAGGAAGTGGAAAAGGCCACGGCAAGGCCGACTGCCCAGGGCTCGCCTTCCACACCGGTCATGATCCCCATGGGAATCACGATGGGCCCAAGCAGCGCGGTAGTTCCTGCGTCAGACATGAAATTGGTCATTAGCCCTGAAAGACTCGAAAGCCCGACCCACAGGCCGAAGCCCTGATTCATGCCAATAGCCTCGAGGATTTTCATGAAGCTCTGGGCCAGGCACAGGGCAGCGCCGCTCTCCTTGAGAAGGGCGCCTAAAGTTAAAGCTCCGCAGTACATGAACCAGGCGTCCCAGGATATGCCTCCAAGGATTTTCTTCCAGTCCGTTGTCTTAAAGATAACAGGGACCAAGAGCGCCAACAGGGCGGGACCTCCCATACCGAGATTTTCCCCGCCCATGATCCACAACAATACAACCAGAATCAGCATCCCGAAAGTGACATACTCTGCATAGGTCATCTTGCCCATTCTCCGGGTCTCATCCTTGATAGCTGCCAGGCCGGGCGTAAGATCCTTGGTCTTGATCTTTCTCTTAAACATTATCAGCATATATATGGCAACGACTATTCCCAGGATCGGCGCCATGGGAAGCCCGTATTTCATCCACGTGGCAAAATCCATGGGCACCTTATATTCACTCCAGAATCCCATCATGATAACGTTACGGCCTCCGGCCGCGGGCGAGCCAACTCCCCCCACGTTCAAGGAGAAACAGAGGGTGAAAAGCAGGAATTTTGCCAGGGCAGGATCGTGTTCTACGGCCTGACCCCTGCTGTTGGCCCTTACCGCGCCGAAATATACAGCCGCCATCACTGGTGTCATGAATGCACACATGGCGTGGGCGGAGATAAAGGAGCCCAGAATCGACATGCCGATGCACAGGACAAAGACAGGGACCAGGAATCCCCTGGTCCAGCCCAACAGCCAGCTTGCCAACCGTTTGTGCAGACCAACGTCCACAACAGCCACACCCATTGCCAGGACACCGAGCAGGAACATGGGGGGATCGCCCGCAAAGGTTTTACCTACCATGCCACTGGGCAGGAGGTGAAAAAAGTATGCCAGTATCGGCATCAGGATGCCCGTCAACCCTATGGGGATGGCCTCTGTGGCGAAAAAGATGACCGCCATAGGAACGATGCCGAGAACGATCATTGTCTTATTGGGTGCCTCGCTAGCGTCATGTATAATTTCCCATTCAATCATCTTTTGGGCAAAACCGTATTTTTCAATAGTATCCACTACAGTCTGCGGCGTGGGCAGGATAAATCCGATAAGGATGAAGACACCAAGACCGACACATATCCACAACACCTTATTCGCGAGGATTCCGTCCCCGTCCGCCGCCTGTTTGCTTTCATGACTCATACCTTGAAAGCCTCCTTTAAGCTCTCTTAGATCTCAGTCGGATATCATATTAACCTGTGATCATAACCCACAGCTTTTCATTGTCTGAAAGACCTCTTTAAACACGTCGGTCAGTCTCAAAACCCCGACAATCTCTTTGTCCCTTGTCACAAGCAGGGATTGGTGATGACCCATAACCAGCTTGTGGATGGCTTCGGTCAGGGAAGCGTTTTCATTTACATATTCACTCTCGCCGGGTGTATACATAAAGGCCTTAACTTTCAGGTTGGCAGCCTTTTGGCAGATGTTGACAAAAGAATCGGATAGGAGCGAGTACTGATCCAACATGGACTCCAAGAAATTCGGGCTGAAACCTGCACGGGACAGGTCTTTTAGGTTTCCCATCTCCTTATATTTAGGCTCAAGGGCCATTAATATATCCAACTGGCTTATCTTGCCGACGATTTTATTATTTTCGTCATATGTGAGTATCGCCCTGTGCAGATACAGATATTGTGTCCGGTCTAATTCTTCCTGGGCCTTCTCAAGGGCCAGTACAGCCTCATAAAGAGTGGCCTCCTGGGAGACAGTCGCATATTCATCAAGAGGCACCATCAGGTTTTTTACATTTATTGGGTCCATAATATCCCTCCTAACATATGATTTCGGTAGTTTTACCTGCCTTACGCCATTCTGTGAAAAAAGTCACATGGGAATATGTTATAGATTTAGTTCTGTAAAATCAAGGCAAAAAAAGTACATTCATACTTCGTCTCCGCATAAGCATCTGTGGGTTTAGATTCAACAAAACCATCAGAGGCCTTAGGCTCATGGGTGCTGTCTCTGTTTGGTTGGGCCGTATACACTGTTCCTTTGGGCTTGTCGAAGAATCCGGTTTATCGGGGCGCCTTCTAATATGATACTCTATATCTAATCTGTTGACATAACTCATCACAATGTATTATCTATTACTCAACTTATTAACACCTTGTTCCACAGGAGGTCGCCATGCCCAGTTATGATTTTAAGTGTGAGAAATGCAAAAAGAAGTTTACGCTTCAATTGACTATCTCAGAATATGAGAAAACAAAATTCAGGTGTCCAAAGTGTAAAAGCGTCCGGGTCAAGCAGCAGATCACGTCTTTTCAGGCCGTAACCTCAAAAAAGAGCTGATTATTATGGAATGTCAACATTGTCACCAAGAGATCCCAGGCAAGGAGTGCCCGGACTGCGGGGCTGTTATCCCTCTCGAAAGTCATTACTGTATGGAATGCGGGATTAATCTCGATCAAGAGACCGCAGACGTGACTGAAGAGGATGATGGATTCGATCTTGAAAACAGGGCCCTCTGCTCCGATGGCACCTGCACCGGCATCATTATTGACGGTAAATGTACTGAGTGCGGAAAGCCTCCCAAGTGAAGCTATACGGCGCATCTTGAGGAGTCTTGAACGAGATGAACAAAAATGGAAGGATAGTATCGAACGTGTATGAATTAAAGACTGTTTCCTGGTTCGGCGCGGCTCATCAGTTAAGAGACTTTGGCGGGAAGTGCGAAGATCTGCACGGGCATAACTGGAAGATAGAGGTCTATATAAAGGGTGAAAAATTAGGCAAAGACGGTCTGCTGATAGACTTTGGCATGATGAAAGAGGCGACCGACAAGGTGCTTGAAAGTCTGGATCATAAATTCCTGAATGATCTGGAGTATTTCAAAGAGATAAACCCGTCTTCCGAGAATATCTCCCGCTATATCTATGAAGCCCTCGGAAAAGAGATGAACAATGAAGATGTCACGATAAGCAGGGTAACTGCATGGGAGTCGGAATCAGCGTGCGCCACTTATATGGGACCATGATTGGAGCAAAGAATTCAGACTAAGAGGACCAGGAGTTACTTGTTACTCTAAATTTGGATTTGGAAGGCGATGGCTGTCTCTTCAAAGCGATATCTTTTAAGAAATTCCATCCCGCCATGGCGGGACAGTGGCCAAATATTTGGGGTTTATGCCATGAATCCTATGAGACCTTTGTAAAACGCCCCCTTTTGCCCAATCTCTGTGTCAGGCTCAAATTTTAATCCTCGAAATACTCAATGTATTCCTGTGGTTAAAATTATCGCCTTCCTTGATCTTGGGCAAAATTGAACATTTTTCAAAGGTCTCCCTATGAACTTACTTTTAATCCTGGCAAACCTTAAATATTTGGCCACTTCTTCATAAGGTAGCCCCGCCCTGGCTGGGTCGTCTTGAAGAGATGGGTATTGCCGGATTAGATTGCCTTTTACAGGCATAACCAATTATCTGTGACCTTGCATAGAGAACAAGGTTATCAATAATAGAAAAAACCCTATGAAAACAATCGCCTTCATACCATCCAGATATGATTCAACACGCTTTCCAGGCAAGCCGTTGGCCTTGATCTCCGGCAAACCCATGATCCAGCATGTCTACCGGTGCGCTACATCCTGCCCTGATGTCTCAGAGGTGTTTGTTGCGACGGATGATGAAAGGATCTTTCAATGCGTTCATGATTTCGGCGGAAAGGCGATCATGACGGAAAGGAAACACCCTTCAGGCACAGACCGCATAGCAGAAGCAGTGCAAAAGATAGGTCTAAGCGAGGATGACCTGATAGTAAATATACAGGGAGATCAGCCCGTGTTTCATCCGGAAATTATCTCTCGCATGATAGACCCGCTCAAGCAAGACAGCGATATCCCCATGGGTACGGTTCAATTCAGGATCACGGATCAGGCTGAGGTTGAAAACGGAAATATTGTAAAGGTGGTCACTGACAACGAGGGATTTGCCCTCTATTTTTCCCGCTCTCCTATCCCTCTTTTTCGGGATTCCGAGTCTGACAGGGTCTGTTACAAACATCTCGGATTCTATGTCTACCGCAAGGACTTTATCCTTCAATTCAGCCGTCTCCCTGGCGGAAAACTCGAGGCCGCGGAAAAACTCGAACAATTGAGGGCCCTTGAGCACGGTTTCAGGATAAGGGTCGTAGAGGTTGCACATGATTCAACCGAGGTGGACGCGCCGGAGGATATCAGAAAAATTGAAGAGCTTGAGGCGGGTCAATAGGCTGTTAACCGGCCATCTTTAGGATACAAATGACAAATAACAAGATCTGGAGACTGCCCCCCCCCTCCCCATACGCACCGCGGCTCGCCAGTGAAACGGGCATCTCCGTCTTAAATGCTCAACTCCTTATTAATCGAGGGATCTCGGACGGCAGCGCCGCAAAACATTTCCTCTCTCCCCGAATCTCCGATCTGATCGATCCCATGCTTCTCAAGGATATGGACAAGGCGCTTGACCTGATCCTGGAGGCTATAGAGAAGCACGAACATATCACCGTTTATGGCGATTATGATGCTGACGGACTTACCTCAACGGCCCTGTTGATGAATTTCTTCTCAGACCTTGAGATCCCCACCTCTTTCTACATCCCGGACAGGCTTATGGAAGGCTACAGCCTTAATCCTGAGGCTGTTCAAAAGATAGCCCAAAGAGGAACAGGGCTGATCATCACCGTGGACTGCGGGATCTCCAACATGAGAGAGATAGACCTGGCCCGAAGACTTGGCATGAAGGTCGTTGTCACGGACCATCACCAGATCCCGGAGGACTTTGATCCGATCTGTCCTGTTATCAACCCCCGTCGCCCTGAGTCTTCATTTCCCTTCAGAGAACTTGCCGGTGTTGGAGTGGCATTCTTTCTTGCCATCGCCATAAGGGCCGGCCTGAGGGACAGGGGCTGGTTCAGAGACAGACCCGAGCCTGACCTGAAACGCTATCTGGATCTGGTGGCCCTGGGAACTGTCGCTGATATGGTTCCCCTCATCGGCCAGAACAGGACACTGGTCCGCGCGGGTATGGAGGAGATGAGAAACTCACAATGGCCGGGAATCAAGGCCATGCTGGAGATATCCGGCGTGGATAGCGCATGGATATCCTCCCATGATCTGGCCTTCAGGCTGGCGCCCCGCCTCAATGCCCCCGGGAGGATAGGGGATGTAATTATGGGGATGGAGGCCCTTACCACGGATAATGCATCCACTGCCATGGAGGCGGCCAGGCAATTGAGCAGTATGAACAGCCGGCGTCAGGTCATAGAAGGGGATATACTTGAGGAGATAGAGGAGACCATTATCCCGGGTATGGATCTGGAAGCAGAGAAGACCATGGTCCTTGCGCGGGAGGGCTGGCATAAAGGCGTGCTTGGGATAGTGGCATCCAGATTATTGGACAGGTATCATCGGCCCACACTGATCCTGACGGTCCGGGACGGCATGGCCACGGGTTCGGGAAGGAGCATAGACGGTTTTAACCTTTATAATGCCTTGAACAGGCTCGGCCACCTTTTTGAGAGATTCGGCGGTCACTACCACGCGGCCGGGTTCACCCTTAAGGCATCCAATATTGATGCCCTGAAAACCGGGTTGGAAGAGATCGCACAGGGGGTACTGAGCCGAGAGGACCTCATACCAGCCATTGATATCGACGCGGAGACCGCGCTTCCGGACCTGACAATGGAGACGGTAAGAGAGATAAGATCACTGTCCCCGTTCGGTTCAGGAAATCCCGAGCCCGTTTTATATTCCGACTCCTTAAAGGTTGTCTGGTCCGGGATAGTGGGTGAGAGCCATTTGAAACTCAGGGTCAAACAGGGGGAGACTGTCATGGAGGCCATCGGCTTCGGTCTTTCAGACCGGCATCCACTTGAAGGCAAGTCAGTCAATATGGTCTTTGTCCCGGAGATAAATCGATGGCAGGGATATGAGAAGCCTCAACTCAGGATAATTGACCTGGAGTTGCAGGAAGAGGGCGCAAGGATTTTGAAGTTGAAAGCTGAAAGCTGAATGTTGAACGCTGACAGCTCAGGATATACAAGGGAAACAATTTCATCTTCTTTTTCATGGTCAAAAAAAGCCGGACCATATAGGCCCGGCTTTTTATTATTAAACTCTTTCCCTTGATCAGGCTATTCATTGCCTTGATATTTTATCAGGTATTTCAGAAAGTCTGAATCAGTGGAAATGACAAGAGAACTATTTTCGTCCAGGGTATTCTTATAGACGTCGAGTGTCTTTAAGAAGGAGTAAAACTCAGGGTCCTTATTGTAGGCGCTGGCAAATATCATGGTGGCTTCAGCGTCGGCCCTGCCCTTTATTTCCTGTGCCTTTCGATACGCTTCAGAGGTGATTTTCTGTAATTCCTTTCCCCTGTTACCCTCGATCTTGCGCGCCTCACCCACGCCCTCTGATCGAAATTTTTCAGCAATTTGCTCCCTTTCAGCGATCATCCTGGCATAGACGGTATTTTGGACCTTTTCAGTGTAGTTCAGCCTCTTTATGGCCACATCAACGATCTGTATGCCGAATTTTTTCAGCTCTGGTTTTACCTGGTCCATTATTCCCTCAACGATCTTTTCTCTTCCCATGCTAATCTGGGTCACAATTCTTTTTTCTCTAATCTCATAAGTGTCTATTTCAGATGTTTCAAATTTGCGATTAGTAACTCTCACAGCCTCTATCAGGGGATATCTTGCAATGAAATCTCGAACCGAGGAATTGATGATCTCACTGAGCCGGCCCCTGGCCTGGGTTACGTTATTTACTGTCTGAAAAAATAACAGGGGGTCGGTTATCTTCCAGCGCGCGAATGAATCCACCCATATATACTTCTTGTCATTAGTGGGGATCTCGCCCGGAGCTCCGTCCCATTCAAGTAGATTTTTGTGAAAATAGTTGATCTTCTGGATCATGGGGATCTTGAAATAGATGCCCGGTTCGGTCTTGGGTTCGCCGATCGCCTTTCCGAACTGAGTAGTGACTGTCTGTGCGGTCTCATCCACAATATAGACGGATGAGAAAAAGGCGATTACGCAAATGACGACAATGACAATTATAAGATTGGTTTTCATTTTATGACTCCTTCGGCTTTGCCAAGGTTGAGCAATGGGAGAAGATTTTTCTGATTAGCATCAATAATGTATTTGTTCCCTATCTTTGGTAATATATCCTGCAAGGCCTCAAGATACAGGCGTCTTCGGGTGACATCTTTTGACTTGTAATATTCCTCGTATATCGAGGTGAATCTTGAGGCATCACCCTTTGCTCGATTAACTCGGTCAAGGGCATACCCTTCAGCGGTCTTGATTGTCTTTGCAGCGTTTCCCTTGGCAGCAGGGATGACCTTGTAATATGCCTCATTGGCCTTAAAGATCATGGTTTCTTTTTCCTGTATGGCCTGGTTCACCTGGTTGAATGACGGTTGAACCGGTTCAGGGACATTCGTCTCTTGCATCAGGATATTCTCCACCCTGATTCCTGATTCAGCAGCATTAAGTTCCTTTTGCAGCAGATCCTTGGCCTGGGTGGCGATCTCAACTCGATTTTTAATGACCTCGTCCACGCTGCTGTCCCCGACTACCAGACGCATGCTTGACTCGGACAGATCTCGTAAGGTGCCTATTACGTCCTTGATCTTGAACAGGTAATGATTGGGATCTTGGATCTTGTATTGCACGATCCATGGGACAACGACCACGTTAAGATCACCTGTCAGCATGAGGGACTCGTCCTGACTGGAAGCAGGGGAGACATAACGGGATCGCCTGGTTGGCGCATAAGTGGTGGCCCCGAACTCTTCCTTGAATGTGAGTTTGACATTGACCTTGGTCACCTTTTCAATGCCTTTGGGTAACTTGAAGTTGAGACCGGGCTGTGCTGTCCTGATATATTTCCCGAACCTTTGAACAACTCCGACCTCATTCACGCCCACCGTATAGATACAGGTGAAGGCAAGAATTACGAGTATAATCAATGCAATAATTATCCACGACCCTGGAAATCTCCCCTTCATCTCCTTGATCTTTTCAAGGACTGCATCTATCTGAGGCGGAGGTGCTCCGGGTTTCCCTTGTTTCTGTTGCTGCAATTTATCCCAGTCCCATGCCATATCGTTCCCCTGTTTATAAATTAATATTATTATGTTATCTTACTTGTAGTCTACTGTTTAGTCAAGAGATAAAAGCGAATCAGCCTTGACCACATATAACTGATAATAACCATAACTTATTGATGGATAAAAAACAAGACTCACTGACCCCTTTGAAAGATATCATCTCCGATCTCCTGGGCGGATCCGGGCTCCCCTTTAACCCGGCTGACGGGCGTATCTGGGAGGTATGGGATAAGGTGGTCGGGCCTGCCATTGCGAGGAACGCTCAACCCTCCTGGATCAAAAAAGGGCGATTAAGGGTAGATGTGTCAGACCCGATATGGCTCCAGGAGCTTGAGTTCGCAGGAGAGACAATCAGAGAAAAACTCAACAGTGAATTAGGCAGGGAAGCGGTTGAAAGGATAGAATTCAGGCTTGGTAATATATAGAATAATCACCCTGATCCATCAGGGGCGGCAATATCTTCAGGCCCGGCTTTCCCCCTATTGACGCCTCAACCAGGGCCAGTTTGGCCTCTGAATCCAGGCTCGGATAGATGATCCTGATCCTTTTGGGCTCCAGATCGAATCCCCTCATCCTGACCATCAGGTCCGCCAGCCGTTCAACAGGATAGATCATGGCAAGCCTGCCCTTGGCCCGCAAAAGGCGCCTTGCCGCGTCAAGGATGTCATCCAGGGAGGCCAGTATCTCATGCCTCGCTATGGCCCTCTGTTGATCCGGATTGATTCGACCGCTGTCTTTCCTGCGATAGGGGGGGTTGCATATAACAACGTCCGCTGATGAAGGAGCCAGCGGCGGATGCCTGATATCTCCGAGAATTACCCCCATCTTATGTGAAAATCCATTCAGCGCGGCATTGCGGACGGTCTGGTCCGCCAGTTCGGCCTGTATCTCCAGGCCCAGGGCATATCCGACAGGCTTCGTCAGGAGCAGGACAAGAGGGATGATCCCGCAGCCTATCCCGAGATCCAGGACCATGTCTCCCTTCTTTACGGTGACGAATTCGGACAACAGGATGGCGTCAATGGAGAACCGGTAACCGGTCCTGGACTGGATCAACCTCAGGCGGCCGTTCATGAAATCGTCTATTGACTCATCCGGCCTCAGTTCTATTTCAGGTAACCTGGATGATTTCATTGGGATCTATCTTGTTGAAAACCAGACCCGTCATGACCTTGGGGTAAAAATAGGTCGATTTCATGGGCATGATCAGGGCCTTGCCGGCAACCTCTTTTACATGCTCTATCTTGGTGTGGTTAAGCAGGAATGTCATCTCATAGGCGCCGGAATCGACCATGGAGACGGTGTCTTCCATAACGCTGTTATAATGAAATATCTTCTCATTATCCAGATCCTCTTGGGTGAAACCCAGGCCTTTGCGCAGAATCAGGTGGGACAGGACAAGCACGTCGAGTTTCCTGAGCGAGGGATGAAGATCATCTCCCATCTCATCTGTTGCCCCGGGCTTCAGGGAGAGGACGTAATACCTGTCTCCCTTGTGAAAGTGGAATCCTATGGCAGAGGTGACGCGACCCTTCTCTTCAAGCATCTGACTGAGTTTCAGGCATCGCTCATGTTTGTCAACCCCTGCAAAGGGCAGTTCATCTATCTCAAACCATTGTTTGAGCTTGTCAAGAAAGGCTTCAGTCTGGAAACCCTCGCATCTCTTGATCAAGCGGTGTGACGGCAGGATGGTGAGTCCTTCATCATTCATGTCGGTAAGGTACATCATCACGTATTCGTAGGATCTGTTTGCCGGACGCGTGCCGCGCCTTGCCCTCATGATGTTTCGATAGTTGCGTGAAGTCTCATAGCGATGATGACCGTCCGCTATCAGGATGGACTTGTCGCGCATGCCGGCTGCCACCTTATTAAAAATGGCTTGATCCTGGATAACCCACATCTGATGTCTTGTGCCGTCCTGAAACTTAAAGGAAAACCGCGGCGGAACACTGGATGCCTGTTCAAGGCACCTGAATACACTGTTCTCCGAATCATCGTAGAAACCGAAGATCTGGCTATGCTGGGTGCCGCATGCCCTTATCAGTCTTAACCGGTCATCCTTGTGCGCTGAAAAGGTCTTCTCGTGGGGCAGGATGACGCCCGACCCCTCATCTTCAATACGCACAAGGGCGATCAGCCCCCACCTGACCCTTGGACCGTTTCCGTCCTTGAGGTCATAGGCAAGGGACGTAAGATACATGGACGGATAATCCTCGCGGACAAGGATATCCTCGGATTCCCATCTCTTCTGGGTATCGGCGGAACGGGTGTACCGGTTGTCCCAATCAGAATCACCTATCTTTTTTTTGCCCAGGATAAGTCGTATTACATTATAGGGATCAGCCTGATAGTATCTTTCCTGCTCATCCTCGGAGATAACGTCATATGGTGGGGTGATCAGCCTTGATATGTCATCCAGCTTATCAAAGTTATAGGTCAAACTCTTAAAGGGAGCTACAATAGCCATGTCCCAGTACAAAACCTCCGTTGTCTATCGAAAATACCCTGCAGTATTCAATCAGGGCATAAGAATATTGAAATTCCGCCTTGATGCGTTCTTTTTTGTTATGAACCGCCTTTTCCTACCAGATCATGTGGTCTTGTCAAGAGAATTTGAATATCTTGACTACCATTTCATACTTTAATAATCTGGGTCATGTCCATAGATAATTGAAAAAACAATTTGCCACTGAGACACGGAGAACACAGGGTAAATTATCTTTTTGTTCTGCTATGACTATTTGGGTCAGTTTTCAAGGTGAAGATTTTCATGAAAATCAGGATAAGGGACTTAGATATGGCGCGGACAAATCCAAGAGAAAAAGACAAACCCGGCCCAACTGAAGATCACCCGGATATCGTCATAAAGGGTGGAACCCTGCTCTCCATGGCCGAGGGGGAATCTCCTGTAGACCGTGCCAGGGTATTTATAAAGGGAGACAGGATCGTTGACATCAAGACCTCTGATGGTGCTGAGCGATACCCTGAGGGAACTGAGGTAATAGATGCTGAAAACTCTGTTATCATGCCCGGTCTGATAAATGCCCATTCCCACACGGCCATGACCATCTTCCGGGGCTATGCGGACGACCTGCCTCTGAAACAGTGGCTATTTGACAAGATCTTCCCTGCCGAGGCAGAGCACCTCAACCATGAAACCGTTTACTGGGGAACCCTATTGGGGTGTCTTGAGATGATCGCGTCCGGGACCACTGGTCTTGTGGACGGGTACTTTTTTCCGGAGGACACGGTCAGGGCGGTCCATAAATCAGGTCTCAGGGCCCTTATTGCGCAGGGGGTTATAGATTTTCCCGCCCCGGGTGTGAGTGACCCGGAGGAAAATCTGATAACGGGCTGGAAATTCCTTGAGAGATGGCGCGGTTTCTCGGATCTGATAACCCCCGGCCTGTTCTGCCACAGCCCTGTTACATGCTCTGACAAGACACTTAAAACGTCAATGGAGATATCCAATGACCTCTCTTTACCCCTTCAGATTCACCTCTCCGAGACCTCGGAGGAGGTGGAGGAGATCGTGAAAAGGACCGGCCAAAGGCCTGTCCATTATCTCAATGGATTGGGACTGTTGAATGACGGTCTGATTGCGGCCCATTCCATACACCTTGATGATGAAGAGATGGAGCTCCTGGCCGGAAATGATGTCCGCATCGTGCATGTGCCTGAAAGCAACATGAAGCTGTCCTCCGGTGTTGCCAGGGTATCGGAGATGGTGAAGATGGGTCTGACAGTGGGAATCGGGACAGACGGCTGCGCGTCCAACAACAACCTGGACCTCTTTCAGGAGATGGATACCGCGGCCAAGTTAGGCAAGGTCTTCACAGTTGATCCGGTGGATATGGATGCCCGAACGGTCCTCAGGATGGCCACCTCCCGGGGGGCCAAGATTATGGGCCTTGAAAAAGAGACAGGGAGTATTGAAAAGGGCAAGAAGGCCGATATAATAGTGGTTGATATGGACAGGCCCCATCTTGTCCCGCTTTATGATCCAATATCCACGCTGGTCTATTCCGCGAGTGGGGCTGATGTGAAGGATGTCATCGTCAACGGCCGGATACTCATGAAGGACAGGATATTTCTGACCCTGGACCAGGAAGAGATCATGGAAAGGGTAAGGGCCATCAGCCGGGATATAGGATCATAGCGTCTTTCTTGCTTTAGTCACTTTAGCTCACTTATCTTCTGAATCGCCTCCTGCGGATCAGACACATAATGGATCCCTTGGATATCTTTCCAGGTCTCTAGTCCTATGACCGGCCTGTTCATCTTCAGGGCCAGGCCGATCTCCGACAGGGTGCCGTAGCCGCCGGAAATGGATACCAGCACGTCCGAAGCCCTGACCACCAGCAGGTTCCTCCCGTCACCCAGGCCCGTGGGTATGGGTATCTTTATATGCGGATTGGCGGATCCCTTTTCCATGCCGGGCAGTATCCCAACAGTAGTCCCGCCCGCTTCAGCGCAACCCCTTGCCGCTCCCTCCATCACTCCGCCGAGGCCGCCGCATACCAAGATCCATCCCTTTTTTCCTATTTCAAGACCCAGATCCCTTGCAAGTCCGTAGATTGAATCCGAACACTCCCCTGAACCGATGACACCGACGTGTTTGGGCCTATCCATTGCACTACCTCCCTAAAAATAAAAATATTTGCCATACCAGTTATTAATTGATATCTAAGGCTGTCAGGTTAAATGACCAGTGATAACTGATAACCGATAACCGCTACCATCTTAGCATAGAGATTCATATAGGAAAATAGACACATGTTCAAAGACAAGAGAATAAGCTATTCCCTCACCCTTATACCTCTTATAATAATCCTGTGCCTGTTTGTATGGCTTTTTACTGTCATATTTGAAGGGGAAAAACCCATTATCACCCTCGCCCCCCGGCCCGAGTTCCTCTCGGGGAGCCAAACGTTCACTATAAAGATCAGCGATATGAAGAGGGGCCTTAATAAACTGAAGGTCTCCTACAGCCAGGGGGGCAGGGAAGTGTCTGTCTATCAAAAACAGTTCCCCTTTGAAGGCCTGCTTAACCGTCAGGGGGTTCACAGTTTTGAATCCGAGGTTGTCATCGATCCGTCTTCACTGCACCTTGCCCAGGGCAGGATGGACCTCAATGTCCATGTATGGGACTATTCCAGGAGAGGCGGGGGAGACGGGAACATGACCCTGGCCCACCATAAGATGACAGTAGATACCGTCCCTCCGGCCATCAGGGCGATCAGCCGCATGCATAATATCAACATAGGGGGTGCAGGATTGGTTGTCTATCAGACCTCTTCAGATACAGAAGAGAGCGGCGTGTATGTCAACAACCACTTTTTCCCTGGGTTCCCGGCTGGTGCGGATTCAAAGCCAGGGATACATGTGGCCTATTTTGCCGTGCCCCATGATTCAGACTTGAATCCTTCCATATACCTGCGGGCAAAGGACAGGGCGGAAAACAGTTCAAATGCAACCTTCTATCACCATCTCAGGAGAAAGAAGTTCCGTAAGGAGAGGATGAACATCTCCGACAGATTCTTAAAGCGGGTACTCCCGTATTTTTCCTTTTATCAGCTTGATTCTGAAGAGAACGATATAGAAAAATACATGAAGATCAATAATGACCTGAGAAAAGAGGATAATGAGAAGTTTCTCAGTCTGATGAAGAATACCAGCCCTGAGATGCTCTGGGAAGGACCCTGCCTGAGACTCAAAAATGCCGCCACCATGGCCAGGTTCGCTGATCACCGCATGTACTATTACAAAGGGGAGAAGGTTGATGAACAGTTTCATCTCGGCATTGACCTGGCTTCCCTGGCAAATTCACCTGTCGCGGCAGGCAACAACGGTAAGGTACTTCTGGCTGAGAGATGCGGCATCTATGGCATTACAGTGGTGCTGGACCACGGCCAGGGGCTGGCCTCCATATACGGCCATCTGAGCAGCACAGAGGTGAATACTGATGATGTTGTGAAAAAGGGGGATATCATCGGTTATACAGGGCAGACCGGTCTTGCCGGCGGCGATCACCTTCACTTCAGCGTAATGGTCAACGGTGTCTTTGTTAATCCCATAGAGTGGTGGGACAGCCACTGGATCAAGGACAACATAACCAGGAAACTGGCCCTCATCAATAAATAACCCTTCTTGCTCCTTACTCCTGCACACCCCATTTCATTTGAGCGCTTTTTGTGATGAAAGAGGATAAATCTTTTTATCCAAGAGACATATGTTTTTTCGGTTCGGATAGAATAATGCTTTAATTCCCCAATTAAAACTAATATTTAAAATTGTAAAAATATTTTGATTACAATATCAAGTCTTGATTAAAATGTGATTTAGTCCTACTATTGGGGGGGGTAATGAATAATGCGACTGGTGATTATTATTTATTTTTCGGTGAGATATCTAATGAAATTAGAAGGATAGCTAAATATTATTAATAATTTTCGACGGGGCAGTGCAACAAAAACTGCGACTTTTATGAACTAAAATGGGCCTTTTTCGGGCCTTATTGCAACAAAAACTGCGACAAAATATAAGAATATATAATCAAACCTGAACTTTTAGTGGGTATCTTTGATGTTTAGGTTTATAGTAGTAATAAAAATATACTTTATGGTTATAATATATCTTCAATTAATTTTTCATGTATGATTTTCTCGCCAAAAGAATGCCGATGTGTCCAAGAGACAATCCATTTCGATGTATGGCCAATCCAATATCCCCAAAGTTCTTTAATTTTTAAATCATCAACACCTAAATCTCGCCAAATATTTTTCACTTTTTCAGGGTCGTTCGTAAAAAGCCGATAGGCTTGTCTTTCAATATCTCGGTCACCACTTAATAAATAAAAAAGAGGGATATCTAAATGTATACTATCATTAGTTAGAATCTTCTCATTACCTAAAAACACACAATCAGCTAATTCTAAAACATGTAGACCTAAGTAATAAGCTGATAATGCGACATGAAAATCTATCTTATTCCCGAAAGGCTTTATTAGCCACGTCCACTTTTCAAATAATTCTAATAAAAAGTACCACCCAAGACTCCCTCTACCCTGAAACATGTCGGGTGTCGAAATTAATTTATAATCTTTAAAAAGTGGATATGTTTCATTGCCTTCATCTTTCTGAAATCTCGTTTTCGCAAGATTTATAGCTAAATCTAATTGAATTGTATGTAGGCACATTGCACCATGTATGGCTTGATATATATATGCTATTGTTGAAGGGAAACCTACTATTGAACTGTAACCTCCTAAAGCCCAGTTCTTGTGAATAAAAATATCATCTAATATACCAATTTGATTAATAAATTTATTCTGTCCAGAGGCAATTCCAGCTAATGCAATACTAAACAATGAGGAGTGAGCCGAAATTCCTTCCAGAATACAATCATGTACTTTATTCAATGGACCCTTAAAAGGGGGATTGGGTTCCCATTTAGCCCGCCATGCGGTTAAATGATTATGAAGTGGTTCTTTAGCTTGTCGGATTATTTTTCTCCAGCCTATAATATCATCCGCTGATGCTATCTTTAGAGCATTATCATAATTAGCCAAGGCATCACCTTGAAACTTGGTAATATCAAGAGTGTATTCAACTTTTGGCATAGAAGATGAATTAGGAGGGCTTTTCACAAGCGTTGGTTTAGTAGATGGGGGATCCTTCCGAATTTGCCTAACAAGTTCTTTTAAATTATCTTCTATATTTTGTCCTTCACTTAAAACGACACCGTATCGGGTACTTAAAAATTTTGGCAAAAGAACAGTTTCTGTAGTTTGACGAATCACAGGAATAAACTTGCGGGTACCTAAGTTTTTGACTAATTCGCCGGTGACAATCATGGCTTCATAACCTACACCACCTTTTCCTTCATCAGCCTTTCTTACATAGGGCTCTGTGCATATAACAAGTACACGTTCCGCCTTAGTAACGGAGTTTTCCATGAATTTGGGGATATCATCACCATATTCCAAATCCCATTGATCGAGTATAACATCAATACCCTCCTCTATTAGTTTAGCTGCAAGTTCAGCAACCCATTTCTTATGAGGACGGCTATCATGGGAATATGAAATAAATATTAATGGTGTCCTTCCTTTGCTATCATTCATGAATAGCATCTCCTATTATAAAGAAATAAAGAACCATCAAAAGTTGCCCGATGTTTCTATTCCATAGTCGATAGTTGATGAAAAGTGTTGATTACGTTTATTAATCAATACATGGGTCTTTTTCGGGCCTTACTGCAACAAAAACTGCGACAAAATATTATTATATAAATCCAATTTTATCTAAAAAGGAATATAACAAATTTAACAATGACAAAATCAAGGCTGTAAAGGCAATGATAAAAACTTTGATTTCGTAGAGACTGGAGACATTAAAATTAACCCGCCAATATGCACCTGGATCTGAGACGCTGTACTTTCTACCAGCAACACCATGTGGTCCAATATAACGAAGGTCCTTAAATCCCTTTATTCGAAGTTCATGAGTACCACTAATTTCAGGTGTGAAAAATGATTTTGAATATTCAACTTTATTATCACATTGGGTATTTTTCGGATTTAAATGAGGTATTCTAATTGGCCAACCTCGTACCGGTATTGGATTATTGGGGTATATAATTTCAAATTCACTTTCCCTATCAGTAATAAGAGAATCATCTTTTGAAATATTTTTAAAAAATAATACTAAAT
Organism: Deltaproteobacteria bacterium; assembly: GCA_019313825.1. GTDB lineage: Bacteria > Desulfobacterota > DSM-4660 > Desulfatiglandales > HGW-15 > JAFDAM01. The sequence goes on along the minus strand of JAFDAM010000027.1, from coordinate 1,493 downwards.
CAACTGGGTAGCCTTCAGGTATTATCATATTAAACCGTAGCCATCCGAATGGTATAAGACCCGCGAAAAAGTCGATTATCTTTATTAATCGGCTTTGAGTACGAAAACCGCCAATAATGAGAAGAGCTGGGGTGTCAGATGGGATCTCCTCGCCTTTATCAATAAGTTTTTGTTGTTTTGGAATTAAACCTTTAAAACCAAAACAATATTTTTTATCAATCCAGCCGTGTAATCTACAGTCTTTAATAGTATTTTTCAATGCAGAGATGAGAATTATTAGTAAAAATAGAAGAGCGTATGACCACATGGTATATCCTTATGATTCGGGGATTATGTAGCGGCCTTTTTCGGGCTTTATTGCAACAAAAACTGCGACAACGATGCGCTTCAGCCGCGCGGCTTTTCGCGTCGGCTGAAGCGCCTGGTTAGGTGTTTGGCCATTCTCTTTCCATAAACTTCAATATTTCTGCCATTTTTTCAGCAGCTTCTTTTTCATAAGAATCAATTAAATTGCCAAGTTCAACTTGGGGATGGGATATATTTCCCAAGGAAGAGCTTGAAGGACCTTTAGATTTCGATTTTTTCCATCTTTCATAAGTAAGTGATGAATATCCACCAAAATTTCTACCCATAAATGTTCTTGTTAATGGCGTTGACATTGTAAAGACTCTTTTTGCAGGATGTCCTGCACAAGTATTTCTGAGAAAGCGTAATTCTTGCCATGAAGTCAACGACTTCGAATTAAGTTTTGTTCCTGTAACAGCTTCATAAAGCTCAAGCATTGAATCCTGTTGGATAATAATGGCCTGCATAATTCCCCAAAACTCTATATATGCTTCAAGTGGGTCACTGGAAAAGCCCTTCTCGCGGTGAACTAATAAGCTTTCGGTCGTATTCTTTAATAGATACATACTGGTATAATAGGCTGCATATCTTTCTTCTTGAGCATCATCAAAGAAGAAATTGTGGAAATCTTTATTCTTATGAAAGTAATTATAAATTTTTTCTCGTATTTCTGCGATATTTTCCATTTATTCACCTAACAAGTGATTATATAGATCTGGATATCATTACTTTTGTAATGTTATCCAACAAAGAGTAAAGTTTAACTATGCAAAGCTTATATAAATTAAAATAAAATTTAAACACCAATACAATTCACTGGATGATAGAATAAGCATTATACTTTTTAGGTTACTTACAATAAGCACAACTTTGATAATAGTGCAGATTAAAGATGTTAATCAATACCTTGATTTTTTAATGTATCATGTAGTTAAAAAGGCGTCTATTGTGCGTTGTAATTTATTGAGACGGCGAACGGTTTGATTGACATTAAAATCAAAACGACAAGCATCGCAGTATTCGACCATCACAAGCTCATCGTCCTTATAACATCCGGTTGATGGGTTGCCGCACAGAAGGCACGGTGTCGGGCGTTCCTCGGTTTCCGGTTTATCGTATGGCCACATGATAGATTTTTATGATTCTGG
>JAFDAM010000026.1 GCA_019313825.1 Deltaproteobacteria bacterium | reverse complement strand
GTCAAGTATCTTGTCGGCAGTCTCCCTGCCACCTTTTGTGACGCTCACGATCGCCGTATGCAACACCGCGTGGGGAGGTGAATAGACGTCAATGACAGGACATCCGTGCCTTTTTAGATGATCTCTTACCGCCAATGAGGATGCGATCGGGGTGGCCACCGAATTGGCGTCAGGAGGAACGCCCAAGGCGATCATTGAAAGGATAGGCGAGTTCCGGTGAGTAATAGCTTTTACCCGCCACGTTACCCCCATATTGATCCCTTCAGTGCGGTAACCCGGGTACTCCCCGAAAGGTCCTTCTTCACCAACCCTGTCGGGAAGGACCTCTCCCTCTATTACAATTTCTGCGGTGGCAGGGACCAAAAGATCGTTCGTTTCACATTTGATTAACTCCACCGGTTCCTGGCGCAAGGCGCCCGCCTGGTCAACTTCGCTGACCCCTTTGCGATAGCTGGCAGAAGCTACGAATGTGGTTATTGGCTCTGCCCCAAGCACAAGAGCTATGGGCATCGGCTCATTCTTAGAGATATACTTATTATGAAGGATAAGCCCCAGTTGGCTGTTGAGCCGTGGTTGACCCGTCAGGTGCCGCCTGTTGTAAACCATGAAGCGATACATGCCCCAGTTTGTCCAGTCCGAATCAGGGTCCTTGCATACTGTGATCGCCCAGGTCCCGAGGTACCTTCCGCCATCGCCGGTATGAATCATGGGAGCGGGAAACCGGTAGAGGTCAACTTCATCCCCCGTTATAATATTTTCCTTGCAGGGGCCTTCCTTTACAATGACGGGTTTTATGGGATGCTGGTTTCTCCGATCGTATTCAGTAAAGATCTCTCTAACCGAAGAATCGGGCGGCATACCCAGGGCAATGGCTATCCTTCGGTAAGTTCCCAGCGACCCGGAAAAGACACGGTGTTCATCGCTATAGTCCTTTATCTTATTAAAAAACAGGGCCGGGCCGCTCATCTCGCACACTCGGCGACCGATTGCTCCAAGTTCCTGATCCCAATCCACCTCCCGGTTAATTTGTATACAATCTCCTGTTTTCTCCACAGTCTTTATAAACTCTCGAATATTCTTAAATGCCATAATGAAATCCCTCCGCTAAATTCAATGCCGATAAAATAATGATAATGAATTATTGATTTGGGGTTTCTAAATTTTCACACGGGTGTACTGAATCAGGTTATTTTAAATTTTATAGAAGCAGTTTGATGCAAAACATCCATGCTCTAATCTTTGGGTTCTGATGTAAGGTGTTATATTCAGCAATTACTGTGCCAATAGAAAGCAATGAATATTTTAATAAAGGCTTCACTTAATAAGCCTAGTCTTTTTTATAAATTTTATCATCACACAAGTATCCTTAACATATTGTTAAAAGGAGAAATTAAATTAACCCTAAAAATTCTTTCTTATCCACCCTACTATCAAAACACAATTAAGGATATTTTAGCACTTAGTATTTATTGACAAATTTGGTGTGCCTATGATAGTCATTGACATGTCCATAATTGGACATGTCCAAGACATTCTATTTTGGAGAATATTAAATGAAAAATTTTGGGCTGGGTGTCACACAAGATGTTGAAGAGATATTAAAGAGGTCTGAGTTAGCCCCAATCTTTTCTGCAACCTTTAAATTTTTTCTTAATAATCCTTACGAAAGCCTCATAATAGTCGATAAAGAAGGGAAAATAGTATTTATTGACAGAGGATCAGAAAAGTTCTTCGGCCTTCCAAAAGGAAGTAGCAAAGGGCTCAATCTTAAGGATCTGGTCCCCAATACAGTCATTTTCAAGGTTTTGGATACTGGATATCCCATAATAGGAAGGCTTTTCGAAATAAAAGGTAAATTCAGGATCAGTTCCGTCTACCCTTTATTCAATGAAGAAGGTAAAGTGATAGGAGCACTTGGCAGAATTCTATTTCGTTCCATGCAAGACTTCGAGCGAATAGGAAGCCAAGTGAATGATTTTAAAAAAGAGGTTAGGCCTATCAACAAACATCAACGAGATAATAAGGCTATTTACAATTTTGAGGATATATTAGGCATAAGCAAACAGATTAAAAATAACATCAGATTGGCAAAAAGGCTGGCGATGTTTGGTTCAGATATCCTTATTTTTGGAGAGACTGGAACAGGGAAAGAACTGTTTAGCCAAGCCATTCATAATTTTATTGATCCAGGAAGGCCTTTTATACGGATTAATTCACCGGCGATACCTTTTGAACTGGCGGAGTCAGAACTTTTTGGTTATGTCAAGGGTGCCTTTACAGGAGCTAACACACATGGAAAGAGAGGTAAATTTGAACTCGGTGATCATGGGACTATATTTATTGATGAAATACCTTCGATGCACCTTTCTATTCAGGCTAAATTGCTTCGAGTTATAGAAGAGAGGGAGATTGAAAGGATTGGAGGCACTCAGATAAAAAAATTGAATTTCAAAATGATTTCCACGACAAATTTGGATTTAAGAAATGAATGTGATAAAGGAAGGTTTCGAAAAGACCTTTACTATCGCTTAGCTAAAAGTATCATTAAAATCCCCCCTCTTAGAGAAAGAAAAGAAGACATACCTGTTTATATAGATCACTATATGCGCTCCATAAATACTCGATTTGGCACACGGTTTAAAAAGGTATCTGATAAAGCAATGAATTCTTTAATAAACTATGATTGGCCTGGAAATGTTAGGGAATTGATAAACGCGGTGGAACAGTCAATTTTAAGAGCTTTGGAGAAAGATTTGGTATCAAACGTAATCCCAGAAAATTGTCTGCAAGAAGATATCACTCGTTATTCCCCTAAATGGATTTCCACCTATAACTTAAAAAATACAGAAATAAATAATTCAGAAAAAGAAAAAATAACCCATGCGTTAAAAAGGACAATGGGGAATAAACGTAGAGCTGCTTTATTGCTTAATATGCCCCGCTCAACCCTATATAATAAGTTAAAAAAATATAATATATAGTAGTGTAATCTTTTTTGTGTGAATTTGAAAAAGGTCGAAAAAGGGTGCTTTTATAAATGGAAAAGGGATTTATCTCAAAACTGTTCTTGGTCATCCTGTTGGGCTTTGTTATTTTGATTCTTTGGCTCTTCTGGACTTATATCTCCGCAATTGCCCTGGCGCTTATTATTTCAAGCGCCTTTTACCCTCTCTATTCATGGTTAAAAAAGCTGCTTAAAGGAAATGAATTTTCCGCTTCTATTTTCATGAGCATCTTCATTTTACTGGTGCTGGTCATTCCGGTCGGAGGATTCATAGGCACTCTTTCAAATGAAGCCTTTGATTTTTATTACCGGACCAGAGACTCCGTATCCCTACAGAAAATACAACAGGGTCTCCTGGGCGATTCCATCTGGGCCCAAAGAATCAGGAAAGCAGGACAGTTCGCGAACATCGAACTGACTCCGCAAAAGATTGAACAATTGGCCACTTCCATCGGGAAACAGGTAGGATTTTTTCTGGCCAGACAGATCAACTCAATTGCCTCCAACCTCCTGAGCTTTCTAATACATTTTTTTCTGATGCTGTTGATCATCTTTTATATCTTCAGGGACGGGCGGCGTCTTAAGAACTACATCTTCGAACTCCTCCCGTTCCCGCAGAAACAACAGGAACTTGTTATCAACAAATTTCGAGAGATGGGAAGGGCCGTTATTTTCGGTAATGGGATATCCGGTATTATCCAGGGCATTTTAGGCGGTTTTGGCTTCTTTATCTTCGGATTGGGGTCACCTTTTCTATGGGGAACTGTAATCGGTTTTATGGCATTTCTTCCCATCATCGGTGCATCCGTAGTATTTATTCCAGCTGCAATAATATTGCTCATACAGGGAAAAGTGGGAACAGGAATCGGCTTTCTGGTATATAATATAGTCTACAGCGCGATTATGGAATATCTGATCAAGCCCAGGCTTATTGGTAAGGGTATGCGCATGAATCCATTACTCGTCTTCATCGGTATACTCGGCGGTCTGAAACTATTCGGCATCCTGGGTATCATATACGGCCCCTTGATCATGACCATTTTTTTCACTCTGGCGGAGATCTACAGGTTGGAATACAAGGAGACGATGGTCTAAGAGAGACATCATCTATAATAGAAGGCGCAGGGCATAGGGCATAAGGCCAAACCTAACTGAAGCAACTCTCACCTTGAGCCTTGCGGGAGCTTTAATGATAAGTAAAAACTCAAATATTCAAGGAGGGCATCATGGTTAAAATAGTCGGTATAACCATTACTCAACACCTCTTGGAGCAACAACGCGAGAAACCGGAAGCCACCGGGGGTTTTACCCACCTTCTCAACGAATTGATTGTTGCCGCCAAGGTCATATCAAGTGAGGTGAACAAGGCCGGTCTGGTGGATATCCTTGGGTCCACAGGAGATATCAACATCCAGGAAGAACAGGTCCAGAAGCTGGATGTGTTTGCCAATCGGATAATTATTGAACGGATGCAGCATATCGGGCAATTGTGCTGTATGGGTTCTGAGGAGGTCGCTGACCTGATAGATATACCGTCACAATATCCAAAGGGCAGCTACATACTGCTCTTCGATCCCCTGGACGGCTCCTCAAACATAGATGTAAATGTGAGTATCGGGACTATATTCGGAATCTATAAAAGGGAAAGCGATGAAACAGATATCAACTTTCTTTTAAGTGAAGCGCTTCAACCCGGAATCAAGCAGGTGGCAGCAGGCTATTTTGTTTACGGTTCAAGCACCATTATGGTCTACACCTCCGGAAACGGTGTCCATGGCTTTACCCTGTACCCAAGTGTGGGCGAGTTTCTCCTGTCCCATGAGAACATCCGCATCCCTGAGAGCGGAAAAATATACAGTGTAAATGAGAGCAATTATGAATACTGGGATGAGAAGACAAGGGCCCTGGTGGATCATTTCAAGTCAAAGGAGAAGGCGGGTCATTCATACACCTCACGATACGTTGGCAGCCTGGTCGCGGACTTCCACCGGAACCTTCTCAAGGGCGGTATCTTCATGTATCCGGCTGATCTGAAAGATCCTAAAAAACCCTCAGGGAAATTACGGCTGATGGTTGAAGCCAATCCCCTTGCCATGGTAGTACAGCATGCCGGTGGTTACGCCAGTAATGGTTACGGCCCGATCCTTGAGATACAGCCGGATGAGCTGCACCAGAGGGTCCCTCTGTATATCGGAAGCAAGAAAGATGTGGAACTGGCAGAGGAGTATATAAGCGGGAAAAGGATATAGATTGGTCGTAACGTTCACGGGTTCAGGGTTCAGGGTTCAGAGGTTCAGGGTTAACCGAAATCTAAACCGTTGATTCGTGAGTTCTGAATAGCGTTAGATCAACAATATATAACGAATGCTGAGTTTCAAAACGTGTATGATCATGCCGAACGCACCCGCGCTGTCACTCGAGGTTTTATCAAGTACTTGCTGGCCTACGAGCAAGGTCAACGAGAGAAAGGTAACCCTGAACGGTGAACTCTGAACCTGTGAACGTCTACCCATGTATTAACTACTTTAAAACACCGAATGACATAAAATTTTGCCACAAATGTTAAGTTCTTCGCATATTTAGACGTTATAGCTCCTGTCGTCCAGCATCTCCAGGAAGGCCTCAATGCGTATGCCTGTTCGGCTGTCTATCCTTCCAGGCCTGTCACCTTCAAGGGTAAGAATAGGAATAGGTAAGTTTTCCCGCAGGATTATGTCGTAAAGCTGCCTGAAACAGAATGTCTGAGTGTAGTGAATCAACCCGTCCAGTCCCCTCTCCTTTATGGCCCTTTTTATGTCTTCTATCCTTCCCTCGGCATCATAGGGGTATGTATAGTCAAGATAATCTTCCACTATATCTTCATTATCATAGGGTATGCTGAACTGTCTCTGTACCTCGTTAAAAACCACCCTGCCGCCCAGAGACTCAATGTATTCATAAAGATCACCAAATATCGGTGGGACACCCAGGTACCCGAGTCTTATCTCATCCTTCTTTGGCTCCCTTTCTCCCACTTCAATGAGAAACTCATCCAGATCGCTCTCATACACTTCAGGATCAGACCTGAAATCAGAGCTGCTGACCAAAAAGAGGTGGTTTTCAAAACCGGTAACAACATTATCTATGAAAGTAAGCCTATCCAGTTCCCTCAACTTATCTCTGATCCTTTTAAGTCTCAATCTTGCGGCCCGTACATCAGACCAGGAAGTTGAAAGCGATATACTCAGTCTTTCAATCTGAGCCCTTAAAAAGTCTCCATCCCGGTCTAAGGGATAATCAAAGGGTATAATTTCCACGCCCCTGCGGGCGAGGATCTCGGCCAGGGCGATCGTGTTGCTGCAATCACCTCCGGTCACGGCAATAACCTTTTTCACGTCATGATTGATAACTGTTGAATAGATGCCTTTTATCCAGGCACATATATTATGAGAAAACCCTGCTGACTCTGCCTGGGATATCAGTCTCTCAGGCTCGGATGAATTGATAAACACGTTATTCAGATCCACCGGTCTCAAACCGGCTGCAAAAACAATCTCCACCGGGATGGTGGAAGTAATCCCAATAACGGATGATCTGTTTCCTTGCTTAGCCAAGTTCTCGGGCCTCCACTGAATGGAATATCATATCCGGAAGTTCAAGGCAGGTTAATCTGTTTCCAAAAACCGCCCCGGTGTCCAGGCCTATCTTATTATCCATCACCAGCGGTACGGAAAAAGGGGTATGACCAAATATGACCTTCTTTCCAAAATCCCAATCAGAAAATATAAAAGGGTCTCGAATCCAGATGAGATCATCTTGAGATTGTCTCGTGATCTCAACGCCGGGCTGCAAACCGGCATGAACGACATAATAATCTTCAAGCTCTATCATAGTGTGGAGGGATCTGAAAAATGAGACATGCTCAGGTGGAATATCGAATTCGCCCCCTCTATTATAGCTATCAAGGGTTTCTATTCCTCCATTATGGAGAAATGTGTCGATGTCTCCACCTTCGAGATAATTCAGAAAAAGGGTTTCATGGTTTCCCATCAGACATTGGACATGAGAAGAGATCTCTGAAAATTCCAATATGAAATCGACAACACCTCTGGAATTCATTCCCCTGTCAATATAATCACCAAGAAAGATCAGTCTGTCCCTGTTCGGATGCCAATCGATCTTATCCATCATCCTCTTCAGCATATCCAGGCAGCCGTGGATATCTCCAACTATGAATATTTTTTCATGCTCCATCATAAACCGAAAACCAACCGAATACGATCCCTTTTATCGAGTCCTTTCAGTCCTGCTCCCCTTGCCACCTCAATGGCATCCTTGAATTCTTCCGCTGTCAGACGCCGGTTGATAAATTCATCCTTTAGAACATCACCACATGGTCTGTATTGATCCATGACATTTACATAACTGTTTATTGAGATCTCTTTCGCAATAAAATCCATTACATATGAGGCCCCTGCCACATTGGCCGGCATCACAAGGTGCCTTATCAGCAGACCCCTGAAGGCTATACCTTGATCATCCATCATCAGGTCGCCTACCTGCCTGTGCATCTCTTTGAGTGCCGCTTCAGCAACTTCCCTGTAATCAGGGGCCTTACAATATCTATCTGACCACTTTTTATCCCAGAATTTGAAATCCGGCATATATATATCAAAGACACCGTCTAAGATCCTTAAGGTCTCTTCCTTATCATAACCGCTGCTGTTGTATACAAGTGGTATTCTCAAACCCTGTTCTATGGCGATAAGCAGGGCCTCTAATAACTGGGGTACAACATGGGTTGGGGTAACAAAATTGATATTATGGCAGCCCCTTTTTTCCAATAGGATCATCATTTCCGCCATCTGCTCAGGCTCTACTTCAACACCCTCTTTCAGGTGACTTATCTCATAGTTCTGACAAAAGCTGCAGAGCAGGTTGCACGAACTGAAAAAGATAGTGCCTGATCCATGCACTCCAACCAGGGGCGACTCCTCGCCAAAATGGGCATTATAGCTTGAAACCCTGGCCTTTCTTCCGGTTTCACAGAAACCGTCCTCGCCTTTTAGGCGGTTAGCACCGCACTCTCGTGGGCACAGGCTGCAAGACTCCATCAGGGTCAACGCCTTTTCTGCCCGTTCTGAAAGAATCCCTTTTCTGTGCAGCTCCAGATAGGAAGGCTCCATAACTCAAAATCCCAAAAACAACATCCCCCTCACAGGCATGGAAGCCGTATCAGGGGGATCTCTTATCTGAAAAAGTGAATAAGATTTTGAATCTGATCAAACTCCAAACCTAGTATTGATATCAGACACCGTTAATTGGTCAAATAGCTGAATAGTTAGCTTGATATTATCCCATAAAAAGGTCAATATTGCGAAATAATTGGACACTCGCGGACATCAATTTTGCCGTTTGTTGAAATCAGGTACTTTTTAACCGATTTGCCATTTGACCACTCAACAAATCAACGATATTTGTAATTTAATAATCAAAATCGCATTTTATTACAATATTTAAAAGAAAGAATTCAGTTCAGTAATGTCCGGTTAGGATTTTGCAATGCTGTTATATGGACGTTAATGGTCGGTGGGGGTCTCTTTTCATGGTCGAACTGCATTATGTGCAGTGCATCTGTATGAAGCCGAAGGAGGCGGGACGGGGGGCTTCCTCAGATATTGTATGGTCTGAACGAGGCTGAATAACGGAGAAGCATTCCGCCCGCCTGGCAGGCGCCTTTAATAAAAGTTTTGCTTCTAACCCGTTCGCCATTGAAAAGAGACCCCCACCGGCCATCTTTAGGATACAAATGTATTCAAAATCCTAACCGGACATCACTGTATTCTAATAGAAGTTCGAGGTGACTGGTCATTCATGTCTTCAAGGTTCTTAATCCGCTCCATAAGAGGTGGATGTGAATAATTGAACCAGGCGTAAAGGGGATGAGGCCGGAGATTGGACAAATTATCCCGGGCCATCTTTTTCAAGGCCTTTATAAAGGCCCCCGAGGTCTTCAAGACCCTGTATGCGTGGTAATCGGCCTGTTTCTCAAATTTTCTTGATATTGCCGCACTCATTGGCGAAAGAAAGAATCCGACCGGCTCCCATAATATTGATATGAGAAAGAGCCCCACATATGTGAACATTACGGAAAATCCGAAACTGTTATACATGGAATCCCATTGAATCATCCTTGATGCCAGGAAAAAGAGTATAAAAGAGACAATGCCGATTAGAACGAGCTGCTTCTTGATATGCCCCCTCTTAAGATGACCTATCTCATGGGCCATGACAGCCAGTATCTCGTCCTCTTCATGTGATTCCAGGAGTGTATCGTATAGTACGATCCTCTTGGCCTTACCCAGCCCTGAGAAGTAAGCATTGGTATGTCTACTCCTGCGCGCCGCATCCATCTGAAATATGCCTTTGATGGTCAGTCCTTCCCTATCAGAAAGTTCATTTATCTTTCGTGCCAGGTCATCATCCTGAACAGGGATAAACTTATTAAATATCGGTGCAATAACCGTGGGGTACAGAACTGACATTAATAATTGAAAAGAGAAAAAAATGAGCCAGGCCCAGACCCACCAGGTATTTCCAGCATATCCGACCATCAGGAGAAGCAATGACAACAGGATTGTACCCAGGATCACTGTTATCAGCAGAGATTTAAGGAGGTCAGCGATCCATGTTCTATTGGTCCTCGTGTTAAACCCGTACCTTTCTTCAATACGGAAAATATGGTAATAATTAAAGGGCAGATCTAGGAAAGCCGAAACCAGGCCAAGAACAGCGAAAAATAAAAGGCCTGCCGCGATAAAATGAAATTCCCTAATAATCTCAGCGAACCAGGGCAAGATACCGGAGAGGATAATAAATAGAAACACGATCTTGCCGACGATAGTTCTCATCATTGTCAGCTTTGTATTGGCAATGGTATATTCATTCATCTTTTTAAGTTTTTCCGCGTCGATCATGCCTTTAAAGGCATCCGGCACTTCCTGTCCGTATCTTCTCAGATGGATGCCGTTAATCAGTTCTATTGCTACTTCCACAATGGAACTGAGAAGGAATATGGATAAATATGCGGCTAAGAAACTATTGATATCGATCATTTTTTATATATCATAAGGATTCGGTGTTAAGCTTTTACGATGATTTTATAGGTTGATTGTTGTCAATTGTCCATTGTAAAAAAGAACTACCTCGCAAACCCGCTGTAGCAGGATCTCCGCTTTGTGGAAATAAACCGGTTTTGTCTACACCCAAAATGGGTGTATCAACCACAGGAGATAATGGCTGTCTCTTCAAGGCGATATCAAAATAGAAAAAGGTATTTGGTATAAGGCATATGGCAAAACACATTTACATCTCGCAATCTTTTAAACCCTGTCGAAGATCCCGGTTTACCGGGGAACCGTGAACTCTGAACCTTGTCGAAGATCCCGGCTTATCGGGGAACCTTATTAATATGCATCGCCGGGCCTTAATCCCGCCATGGCGGGACAGAGCCCACTGATTCTGACTTCCGTAATGAGGGGGCTATGGCATGGAGAAAAGAAAGGGCTTAATAAGTTTAATGAAAGATACCAAATTATATATCGTCATGGTCGGCCTCCCTGCCAGGGGAAAATCCACTGTTGCGTCAAGGCTCAAAGAGAATCTGAAAAATGATTCCATAAAAACCCGGATCTTTAACAACGGTGAACTGAGAAGAAAGATGATTCCAAACGACACCTCCTTTGCCGGGTTCTACGATCCTGAGAACAAAGAGGGAATGACCATCAGAGAGAAAATCGCCCTAATCAATCTGGAAAGGGCGCGAAAATATCTTCAAAAAGACGGAAACGTGGCAATTATAGATGCAACCAATGCCAGTCTAAAGCGAAGAAAGAAGATTCAAGCCCAACTGATTGACCACCCTATCCTTTTCATTGAATGTATCAATAATGATGAAGAGATCCTGGACGCCAGCATACTCAGAAAGATAGAGATGCCTGAGTTTGAGCATCTTAGTAAAGAGGAGGCCATCCAGAGTTTTAAGGAGCGGATATCATATTATCTCCCAATCTACACACCGCTTAAAAAGGATACATATTTTATCAAGCTGGATTCACTGAACAACAAGATCATTCAAGAAGAGATAAAAGATGATATCCCGTTCTATGATCAGATAAGGGACTTTCTGGTCACAGATACGCTAAAGAACCTATACCTGATCCGACACGGAGAGACCTATTTCAATCTCGAAAACCGAATCGGAGGTGACTCCGATCTAACCGAAAACGGACTCTTGCAGGCCAAGGCCCTGGCAAAATTTTTCAGCAATAAAAATATCCCGTTAATATTTACCAGCCAGAAAAAAAGGACGATTCAAACGGCAGAGCCCATAAAGGAGTTACAGAAGAACTGTACTATCATCCTCTTAGCGGAATTCAATGAAATCGACAGCGGTATAACTGAATGTATGAGCTACGAGGAGATCAGGAGAGATATGCCTCAGGTCTATTTTGAAAGAAAAAAGGATAAATATAACTACATATATCCTGAAGGCGAGGGATATGCCAGCATGAAAGAGAGGATTGATCGAGGTATTAAAAAGGCGCTCTATCTAAGCAATACGTCCAAGAATATCATGATTATCGGCCATAGGGCCGCAAACCGAATGATCCTCTCCCACTTTCTGTTCCGCCGTGAGGAGGATGTCCCCTATATCTATATCCCACAGGATAAGTTCTACTATATCTCAGCAGTCCAAAACAGAAAACTGTTCCAATTAAAGAGATATTAGTCTCTCAACCTTATTCCACACCTCATCCGCTTCAATAAGATCCATGCAACTGTTATCAGGGCGGGTACAGATCTTCTGTTTACAGCCGCAGCATGGCACATCCTTGAAAACCACCTCTCCGACAGGATCAAGAGGTCTCCACATGTGGGGGAATGTGGGGCCGAAAAGGGTCAAGCTGGGACACTTGACCGCCGCAGCGATATGACCCGGTGCAGAATCATTGCCTAAAAAGAGACTGCACCTGCGCAGAAGTGCGGCCATCTCAAGCAGACTCAGTTCGGTTGATCCGAAAGATGCTGGAAAGCCCATCTCTCTTTCCACTGCATCCACGAGATCACCCTCCTTAGCCCCACCTATCAGGATGATATTGGCCTTATATACGTCCCTGAGACGGCGAGCGATCTCAGCAAATCGTTCAGGCTTCCACTGCCTCAGCTTTCCTCGCGCACCTGGATGGATCGCAACATTAAGAGAATCATGGCCGATACCTGCGGTAGATAAAAGATGGTCAATGTGTAATTCCGAAGATTCAGGGATATGGACAGTCATTTCCCTTTTAAAGGTGTCCATACCAAAATACCTTAATGATTCAAGCTGGTGGTCCACAATATGATGCTTAAAGGGGTCGGAATCGATTATACGGTTCATGAGGATACGTGAAAGGGTGCTTGAATCCCTATAGGTGATACGTTGAGGAGCTCCGATCATAAACGAGAGGAACGCGGCCCTGTCACCATGGGTAAAATCAATGACAAAATCATACTTTTCATACCTCATGTTTTTAATGAATGATTTATGATAACATATTGTTGATACTATTTTTTTTTGCGCCTTTATACGATCATACACCCATATCTTTCTGATATCCGGGTGAAAGGCCAACACATCCTCCGTACCCTTATGCACCATAACATCTACTTCTGCGTGAGCGGCATTTCGTTTGAGATTTTCCACAACCGGAATTATACTCAAGGTGTCTCCGATGTACCGAAGCTTTATAATCAGTATCTTTTTCCCGTTCAGATCCATAGCATTTATCATTGATCAATTTTCATCTATCATTGATCAAATGGCATCTTTCATTGGATCAATAACCAACATCAATGCTCAACATTAAATATCCAGTGCCAAATGATCAATGTTCAATCTGCTTCTCTCTCAACTTTGCATATTTCATAAAGGAACCTCCGGCATTCATCGCGGAGATCATGAAGCCGTCAAAACCGTCGAAAATCCCCTTTTCCAGGATATATGTCCTGATGAACATCCAAATGCCATGGAGAATGGGCGTAAACGGGTTGGCGCGGATGCCTTGCTCAAACATCTCTGCTGCTGCCAGGTTAGAGTAATTTTCCATTTTGGCCACCAGCTCGGAGTAATTTTGGAAGCTTACATGCTCGATAGAGGCATCCAGTTCTTCGACCCTGCCTTCTGTCAACCAGCTCTCATGAACCCTGCGCCCATCAAAACCACCCTTTTTCCTGTTGACAAGGCGTACAATACGGTCAGGCCACCAGCCGCAGTGCTTTATCCATTTGCCATGGAAATAGTTTTTACGTCTGAAACTGTAGGCAGAGATCATCTGCTCATCAGACGCGATCTCCCGTTTTATAATATTTGCGGTCGCCTCAGGGATTCTCTCGTCTGCATCGAGTATCAAGACCCACACATTATTGCATTGATTGACCGCGAACTGTTTCTGGTCTGAAAATCCCCTCCACTCTTCTATAAAAATCTTAGCTCCAAAGGATCTTGCCACATCCAGTGTTTCATCCACACTTCCTGAATCCACTACCACAACTTCATCAGCAAAACTCACGCTTTTCAGACAAGCAGGGAGTCTTTCCTCTTCGTTTTTAGTTATGATCGCCACGGATATCGGGATCTCCGAAGACATTTTCTGAACCATATTCCACCAATCTTAATAAAGGGTTAAGATAATATCACTTCATGATACTTTAATGGCATATCAAGTTGTTATAAATAAATCTACCTTTTCCAATAAATATTTTCTACCCCTTAAATTGAAATAACAGGTATATGATTATAGAATAATGACAAACAACAAGAGACAATGAGTGTATGGCGATCGAACGGTTAGCTGTCTGTTCTTGTATGTTCTGCCAATAAAATGTATTATGTATGGCCATGTTAAAATTCTTAATGTGTCATGTTTTTATTTTTTCTATCCTTTGAATGGATTCGCCAATAATTATCTAAAAGTGATGCGCATATGAATGATTACTCAGTAGTTGGTAAGAGGGTCCCATCCGTTGACGGGAAACCCAAGGTAACAGGAGAAGCCATGTTCACAGTAGACATCCAGCTTCCCGGGATGCTCTGCGGCAAGGTTTTACGGAGCCCCTATCCACACGCAAAGATCCTCAACATCAATACCGACAAGGCGGAGAGGCTTCAAGGAGTACAAGCCGTGCTCACGGGCGCTGATCTTCCTAATAAAAAGTTCGGGCTCTTCACAAATCTGCCCGATACCCATGACCAGACCGCTTTGGCCATCGATAAAGTCCGTTACATTGGCGATGAAGTCGCCGCGGTTGCGGCCACGGACGAATGGATCGCCGAGGAAGCGCTTGACCTGATCTCCGTGGAATATGAGGAACTCCCTCCCATATTTGACCCTCATGAGGCCATGAAGCCCAGCGCTCCGCTGATTCATGAGAACGTGGAAAATAACATATCCAGGACAGCCCGTTTTCATCATGGTGATGTGGATAAGGCGTTCAAGGAGGCATCTTATGTGCGAGAGGATATGTTTGCAACACAACCGGTCACCCATTGCGCCTTTGAGGTCCACGCCGCTGTTGCCCATTGGGAACAGTCAGGAAAGATCACCCTCTGGAGTTCAACTCAAAGCCCATTTAAAACCGCGGAGACCTTATCCCTGTATCTTGGCCTGCCGCTTAACAAGATCCGTGTGACCAAGCAATTCGTAGGCAGCGGTTTTGGAGGTAAATGCGATGGTCTCTTTCCAATAGACGCTATCGCGACCCTTCTTTCAAAGAAAGCGGAACATCCGGTCAAGATTGTCAATACAAGGGAGGAAGAGTTCTGTACTACCCGGAAAAGGCATCCTTACACCATCAGCCTGAAGACCGGCGTAAAAAAGGACGGGACCCTGCTTGCCATGGATATCAAGGCGGTTGCAGATAGCGGTGCCTATAACAGTTGGGGCCCGGCTATCATCGGGAGGGCCGGTGTCCAGTCTTTTATGGGATATCGCCTCCCAAACATCCGGTACGAGGGACACCACGTCTATACAAATAAATCCACAAGCGGGGCCATGAGGGGTTGGGGGAACCTCCAGATGAGATTCTCTGCGGATTCACAGATGGACATGATTGCGGAAGAGCTGGGTATCGATCCACTAGAGATCCGAATGATAAATGCCCACCATACCGATGATATCATGCCCAATAAGGCATGGATATCTAGCTGCGCCATGTCCGAATGTCTCCGCAGGGTATCTGATAGCGAGGGCTGGAAAAAACGATGGTCAAAAATGCCCCATAACCGGGGTTTGGGCGCCGGGATCTGGGCCTATGTCTCGTCTGCTAGACAGATGTCCCATGATGCCACGGCAGCCATTATCAAGGTCTTTGAGGATGGAACCGCGACACTTCTTACCGGGGCCACTGATATCGGTCAGGGGTCAAACACGACGCTTGCACAGATTGCGGCAGAGGAACTCGGGATCAATATCGAGGATATCACAGTGGTCTCCGGAGACACGGAGATTACACCCTTTGATTTCGGGACCTACTCGAGCAGGGTCACATATATCTCGGGTAACGCAGTGAAAGCCGCTGCCCAAGACGTAAACAGGCAGCTCTTTGCCTTTGTTGCTGAAAAGCTCGAAGCCGATCTTTCCAATCTTATAGCCAAGGACGGAAGGATCCACGTAAAAAGAAGTTCCAAAAAGGGAATGACCTTTTCCGAGGCAGTGAAGGGGTGTCTCTACTCCAAGGAGTTTCATGTCCTGGGAAAGGGGTTATACTCCACTCCCACCGTGATGGTAAATCAGGAGACCTATGAAGGTCACTCTTCACCTGCCTATGGTTACGGGGCTGACATTGCTGAAGTGGATGTGGACCGTGAGACCGGCCAGGTAAGCGTCATCCGGCTCAAGGGCGCTCATGATTGCGGTCAGGCCATTAATCCGATGCAAGCTGAAGGACAGTTGGAAGGATCAGCATGCCAGGGCCTCGGACAGTCCCTTTATGAGGACCTTCTTGAGGAAAAGGGGCAGGTGATGAACCCGTCTTTTCTGGAATATAAGGTTCCCACCGCCCTCGACATGCCCGTTATCGAGAACGATCTGGTCGAGCAGCCCGATCCCGGCGGACCCTATGGAGCCAAAGGTATGAGTGAAGGATCAATAATCGCCATATCGCCTGCCATTGCCAATGCCGTTTACAATGCCGTGGGAGTGAGGATTATGGATCTTCCCATCACACCTGAAAAGATCTTAAAATTCCTGAAAGGAGGAAAGGAATAGGATGCGGTTACGGGCCTTTCAATATGTGGAACCAGGCTCCATACAAGTAGCATCTGCCTTTCTGAAAGAACATGGTCATGAGACAAAGATCAGCGCGGGTGGAACCGACCTGCTTCCATTTCCTCAAAAGGCAGCCCGGCCCGGGCGGGGTCGCCTTGAAGAGATCGCCATTACCGGGACACACCCGACTGACTACAACCATGCCCAAAGAGGCTGTGTCATAATGTTGGTCTTAGCACTATATGTCATTTCGAGCGAAGCGAGAAATCTTTTAATACTAACAAGTTGCAGATTCAAGATTCCTCGGCTATCACCTTGGAATGACATTACGACACAGTCTCAAAAGGCCAGGCTTCATGGATATGTCAAGATGGGATTCAATACCTAACCGGATACTACTCAGATTACCTCACTATTTATTAGTAATATTCTACCACCGGTGATTCATCCAGGGCCTTACCTATAATAATCCGTTCTATCCCAATCTCCGATTCAGTTTTCAGAAGCCGGGCAATCCTCCTTCCTGCCTCAAGATCCTCTTTCCGGTCCGCCTTGTTGAGGAACACAAACCGCATGGCATTGGAAGGGCAGCCTTTCATGATCCCTTTTTTGTTAATGATAGCAGCAGCGATAGATGCTTCCGTAACCGGTTCACCCATCTTTAGGCCCGTGACTTCGGCATATATATCAGACCTATAGACCCATCTCTCTTCCAGGGGCTTGCCGATGCAATCAAGACCAACGACACCTACAACCCACCCGGCACACTTGGGGATTACAGGTTCGTTTGATTTGGGAACCTTCAAGGGCCTTCCGGCGGCACCGTCCCCTTCCAGCAGTATCCAGCGGAACATCCCTGCCTTAAACAGTACATCTATATATTCCGGCTGAAATCCCACGAGTTTATCCTGGTACGGCAATTTTCCCGCGGCTGCGGAAAGGTGTATGTTATCTTTTAAAAGGGCTTCTGCCTTCTTTAAGACTTCTTCAGGGGTATCAGCCAGGATAACATGCGGGGATTGATTTCTGTCAGGCATCATGATTTTGGTGGTGGTGGTGCTCAGAACAGGCCCATCTGCTTTTGAGAGTTCATGGGCGATCCTGAACATCAGACTAGTCTTTCCACCTGCTCCTACAAATGCAACCACACCGCCATCTTCCAACATCAGACTATCCCTAAGGGATGCCATATATCTTCTCCAGGAGATATTGCTTACTGATTAATGTCAATACATAAAACTAAAATTAGACATTAAGTGGTTTACAATTCAGAAATGAGATATTTTTTACAAGGTCAAGGGAATCAAGGTGTTGGGCGGAGATGTGCAAGTAGCACATCGTACAACTGACACCGAAGATTGACGCTGAGATTGTGAAAAAGGGCCATTTCTGGATGGAAACTAATTGAATTTCCTGAGTATCGTTTCTAATACTGATCCGCCAATGGCCCTGCCCTTTTCGGAGATGGTGTTGCAATAGCTTGTATCTCCTCTTGGATCAATATCCCCTATCTTCAGTAAGTTTGCCGAGTAAAGCCGCCATGCAACGGCACAGGCCATCTCACCCGCTCCTTTTATTCCGAGTCTCTCCCGTACTTTGGCTGGATTCTTACTTTGAAGGCAGCTCGATCTTACGCTTATCCTCGTCAGGATGTTGTCGATAGAGAATCGCAATATGCCCGATCATTCCGACTATCTCGCTTTTACTATTTTTGGTGAGTTCCCGGGAAAGCTCCTTTTTCCTGTCCTTGAACTCGACAAACCTGACCTTAATAAGTTCGTGGCTGTTAAGGGCGTCATTTACCATCTTGATCAGGCTTTCGGTCACACCGTTTTTCCCCACCATGACTACCGGGTCAAGGTGATGCGCCTTACCTCGTAAGAACTTTTCTTGATGACTCGATAATTTTTTCATGTATTCCCCAAATCTGTCGTCTAAGGTATATGCTATTTCTCCTGTTAAATCAGGAAAAAGATAATACCTTTACGGCTCTGATTAAAAGTATAGACACTATTTTCACAAAAAGGGGTATGACAATTTGAAATCAGCATCAACGGATAAAACCGCAATTTTCATGCAAATCCAATCCCGCCAAAGATGAAGGACATTTTTTCAAATACTGAATGAACGAAATCATAGGGCCTCATCGATCAAGGCCGGTCGGACTTTCAGCGTTTTTTCCTTACTGATGGAGACGGTTCCCGTCTCGGCGCCTCTGGGCTTTTTTACCTGTTTTGCAAGACAATAGGAGACAGTAACCTTTCCTCCATGTCGCATCTTCGAAAACCACGCCGCCAGTGAAGCAGCTTCTTGAATACTCTCTTTATCCGCTTTCTGTCCGGATTCACCGCAGCACAGCAATACATGACTTCCTGAAACACCCTTCACGTGAAACCATAAATCATTGGGATGTCTCAGGGATAAGCTCAGATAGTCATTACTCTCATCGTCCTGACCGGTCATGATCTCAAGGCCGGAGGAACTTTGAAATCTCTTTATTTTAAACTCTGAAGGCTCTTTTCTGGGCACTTTATATCTTCATTCATTAAAAAAGTTCAATACAGTTAAGAATCCACGCCCCTCAAAGATCCCGATTCGCGTGGAAGGACGTGGCTTTGTTTGCACCCTAAAAGGGTGTATCGACCCAAGGAGGCGGTGGCTGTCTCTTCAAGACGATATCTTTTTAGAATTCCACCTGACTCTGCAGTGGTCAAATATTTGGGTTTTATGCCTCTGAATCCTTTGGAATCTGCAACTGACTTGGCAAAGCCCAAATATTTGAACACTCACTCAAAAGGTAGTAGATATCGTCTTGAAGAGATAGTCATTGCCGGATAGATTGTCTTTTTCAGGCAGAGCCAATTTTCTCTGACCTCCCGCTAAAATGGAGAGGATCTTCGACACGTCCAAAGGACGTGGTTTTTAAGTTACGATAAAATAACAGACCCCTTCTCTGCGTATGAGAGACGGGGTCTCATGTGACCGTCTTATCAACCCTCCGCACTTACTCCCACTCTATTGTGCTGGGAGGCTTGGAGGATATATCATATACGACCCTGTTTACGCCGCGGACATTATTGATGATCCTGTTAGAGACCCTTGCCATTACATCATAGGGCACCCTGGTCCAGTCAGCCGTCATGGCATCCAGGCTGTCGACAACCCTGAGGGCTATGACGTTCTCATATGTCCTCTCATCTCCCATAACACCCACGGTCCGTACGGGCAACAGAACCGCAAAAGACTGCCACACCTTCTCATAGAGGTCTGCCTTCCTTATCTCTTCCAGGAGAATCACGTCCGCAGACCTCAGTATTTTCAGTCTCTCACGTGTTATCTCGCCCAGAATCCTCACGGCCAGTCCAGGGCCGGGAAAGGGCTGACGCATAACAAGGTCTTTAGGGAGCCCGAGTTCAATACCCACCTGCCGCACCTCATCCTTGAACAGCTCTCTCAAAGGTTCAACCAGTTCCAGTTTCATAACCTCCGGGAGACCTCCCACGTTGTGGTGGCTCTTTATGGTGGCTGAAGGCCCCTTAAATGAGACGCTCTCTATCACGTCCGGGTAAAGGGTCCCCTGGGCAAGATACTTTGCCTTGCCGAGCTCCTTTGCCTTTTTTTCGAAGACCGACATAAATGCCCTGCCTATAGTCTTCCTTTTCTCCTCCGGGTCTGTTACTCCATCAAGTTTCCGTAGAAATAGTTCAGATTCATCCACCAGGTGTATGTCCATCTTGTAGTGTCCCTTAAAAAGCTCCATGACCTCCTGGCTCTCACCCCTTCTTAAGAGGCCATTATTCACAAAGATACAGGAGAGCTTGTCGCCTATGGACTTATGGAGCAATACCGCTGTTACCGAGGAGTCAACCCCGCCGGATAGTCCGCAGATTACCTGCTCATCCCCGATGGTCTCTTTCAGGTCCCTGATGGTCTGCTTTGCAAAGGACGCCATGGTCCATGAGGGCTCACAGCCGCAGATCCTGAAGAGAAAATTCTTCAGTATCTTTGTGCCTTTTGGGGTATGCGCCACCTCCGGATGAAACTGAACACCAAAAAATCTTCTCGATTTGTCTCCCATTGCCGCAATCGGGCTGTTCTTGCTGTCTGCCAAAGAGGCAAATCCTTCAGGCATCCGATCGATCCGATCCCCATGACTCATCCAGACTTCCTCTTTGTCCAGCCTTTCAAAGCCATGAAAGAGATCCCTGTTATCCTGAATATTGATGGTCGCGCTGCCGTACTCTCTGTCTTCAGCCTTTGCCACAACCCCACCCAGGATATGGGTGAGATACTGCATCCCGTAACAGATCCCCAGGACTGGAATGTCCAGATCAAGGATCAGTTTATCAGCCATAGGGGCTTCGCTGTCATAAATACTTGCCGGTCCGCCCGAAAGGATTATTCCCTTTGGTGAAAACTCCTTGATCTTCTTCAGGTCTAAATTGAAGGCATGCATCTCGCAGTACACCTGCGCATCCCGCACCCTCCTGGCGATAAGCTGAGTGTATTGCGATCCGAAATCCAGTATGAGGATCTTATATTCATAGATGTTTTCTTTCATTATTCCAACCTGTAGTTCGGCGCCTCCTTGATGATATCCACATCGTGTACATGGGCCTCCTTCAGACCGGCGCCTGTCACCCGCATGAACCTCGGTTTGGTCTGAAGCTCCTCAAGATTGTTGCAGCCCAGATAACCCATACCTGACCTCAGACCTCCCACAAGCTGGTAGACAACGCCTATTAATGAACCGCGGTATGGAACTCGGCCTACGATTCCCTCGGGCACCAGCTCTTTTTCCATTTTCACCTCGGTCTGAAAATACCGGTCCTTGCTCCCCTCTTTCATGGCCTCAATCGATCCCATACCCCTGTAGACCTTATAGGTCCTCCCCTGGAAGAGAATCGTTTCACCCGGGCTCTCCTCGGTACCGGCAAGGAGACTTCCGATCATCACTGAATCCGCTCCGGCAGCCAAAGCCTTGGTTATGTCACCGGAATATTTCACTCCGCCATCCGCGATTATGGGCACGCCGTGCTTCTTGGCCTCTTCCCCGCAATCCATAATAGCCGTCATCTGGGGCACTCCAATACCGGCCACTACCCTTGTTGTGCAGATGGAACCAGGGCCGACACCGACTTTCACACCGTCCGCCCCTGCCTCTATCAATGCCCTGGTACCCTCAGCCGTGGCAACGTTTCCCGCAACCAGTTCAGTGTCCGGGTACTTCTCCTTTATTCCGCTTATTGCCTGGATAACCCCTTCCGAGTGGCCATGGGCCGTATCAACGACCAGCACGTCCACATCCGCCTTAACGAGGCTCTCAACTCTTTCATTCATATCAGGGCCAACGCCCACGGCAGCGCCAACTCTCAGGCGGCCCAACTTGTCCTTGCAGGAATTGGGGTATTTCTTTATCTTTTCGATATCCTTTATGGTGATAAGCCCTTTTAGTTTCCCGTCATCGTCCACCACTAGCAGCTTCTCTATCCTCCTTTCATGTAGAATTGTCTTTGACTCCTCGAGGGTGATTCCGACCCTGGCCGTGGCCAGATTATCTCTGGTCATAACCCCTTCCACCTTTAGATCCGGGTTTGTCGCAAACCTCAGATCCCTGTTTGTGATAATGCCGACCAGATTACCTTTCTTGACCACGGGCACACCTGAAATCCTGTATCTGCTCATTATATCCAGGACCTCATAGATCTTCTTCTCCGGCTCGATGGTAATGGGATTAATTATCATTCCACTCTCAGATTTTTTGACCTTCTCCACCTCCAGGGCATGTCTCTCGATACTCATATTCTTGTGGACAAAACCGAGTCCACCCTGCCTGGCTATGTTAATGGCCGTTGCCGACTCCGTCACCGTATCCATGGCGGCGCTTACGATAGGAATGTTCAAGGCAATATTTTTTGATAACCGTGTTTTGACATCCACCTGGTCCGGTAAAACAGAAGACCTGTCCGGTATCAGAATAAGATCATCAAAGGTGTAACCGTATTCTATATTGCTTTTATTCATCTTTTTCCCCCTGTAAAAAGGCTATTAATATCCCTTCCAGTATATCCGACAGACTGACCATCATCTGGATGGACCGAAAAAAATACAAGATCCTTATCACTGCCATTGTGCCGGCCAGGATTACGCCTGCCCTGCCCTGCTCCATG
Source organism: Deltaproteobacteria bacterium (assembly GCA_019313825.1). Lineage (GTDB taxonomy): Bacteria > Desulfobacterota > DSM-4660 > Desulfatiglandales > HGW-15 > JAFDAM01. The sequence goes on along the minus strand of JAFDAM010000026.1, from coordinate 4,694 downwards.
CTGGACAGTCTCATCCTCTCAGCAACGGGCAGGGTCTTCATATATGCAAAGAGATCCTCGATCTGATCTCTTTTCAGGATCAGTCCGTTCAGTCTATCAGGCGTGATATCTTTTATATCAACACGTTTAATCATGGCGGCAAGGGTTGTAACCGTTCCGCCCGTTCCCACCATGGGAAAATCGTTCTCTGCATATCCTATTCGGGAATAGGCTCCTTCCAGGACCTCATCCACATATTTTGAAAGGGCCCCTATTCTCTCATCTGAGGGCGGGTCTGAATGAAAATATCTCTGCGTTAATACTGCGGCTCCTATATGAACGGATTTGACCTCAGTGCTATTCTCATCTCCTGACACAATCTCCGTAGTCCCTCCCCCGAGATCAAAAATAATAGGGGACATGCTATGCATATCCAGGGAATGCAACACGCCTTTTTGGGTGAGCAGGGCCTCTTCTTCGCCTGATATGACCCTTGCCTTTATGCCTGTTCTACCATAGACGAGGTCCAAAAAACGGTCACTGTTTACAGCATCTCTCATTACACCGGTTGATACGGCATGGGTGGTCTCAGCATTGTATTCCTTTATGATAGATGAAAAATCTCCAAGCGCGTTCAGGGTCCGCTCGATGGCCTCCGGCCCGATGTTCTCTTCTCCCTGATCTCCAAAACCTTCTGCCAGACGGATATAGGCCCTTTTTCTGAGGAGGGGCTGGAAAAGCCCTGAAGATCCCGTTCTCCGACAGATCAGCAGCCTGGCTGTATGGCTCCCTATATCAATGGAAGCAATGTTTGTCTCGCCTGCGGCGTATCTTTCAGATATCTTGTCAGTCATCTATTACTTTTTCCGGAGCGGCGGATCTGAAATAATAGGAAAAGGTATCAGAGGAGAGAATCTTTTTCAAGGTCTAAAAGAAGCCCTGATTCACCATCAAGGCATCATCTGTCCCGCTCCTATCTGGATTTCGCGGGCTCAACTTGCAGACATCTAATACCTTGCTGGTGGATCAGGGAATGCTTCTCAGTTATTCAGCCTCTTCAGATCGGGTAATATCCGAGGAAGCCCCCCGTCCGCCTCCTCCGGCCTCCTCCGGCTTCATGCGGATGCACTGCACATAATGCAGTTCGACCATGAAAAGAGACCCCCACCGGCCATCAACTTCCATATGACAGCATTGCAAAATCCTAACCGGACATTACTGAGATACAGTTATTTTAACCCAAGCATTACGATTTGAAAGGGGCTTGTCCAGCTGAAGCGGGATTTGAAGGGTCGAACTTGTTTAAGCGTTGGAAGCCGACACTCCACAAGACGAAGCGGGCGGATTCTTATGAGGAACCAAACAAAAGTTGTGATCAAGTACCATGCTTAATACGGCCGGTATCGAGTATATATCTGTCTTGTTCTTTCTCCAGTGCATAGATCTTTTCCATTATCATCTTGAGATTATCATCCTTCCTTTTCAAGTCCGCATCATTTTGGCAAGGATGGAATTCGACCTTCTTATATTCCTTGTTCAAGAGATTTATCTCTTTCTGGATCTTCTTTAGCCTCTTTCTGGTCTCTTTATCAATCATCTCTAAAACGACATCCGCAGAATATATCAGGTTCTCATGATCTCCTTAACAACCTTTCAGGCAGCGCCAATTTCCCCTGACCACTTCTCAAAAGACTATAGTTTTCAAGTTAAAATAAAAAGTCCAAGCTATATTAGCTCATCGAACATTATCTCTTAAATAGATCCTTTAGAGCGCCACCGATACCCTCAATCGCGTCCTTGACACCTTTTGAGATTCCCTCAGCGCTCTTCTCTGCTGCGATCTTTTTTTGTTCCCTTTTTGTGTCGCCTGGGACCTTGACACCCTTTTTGGCTGACTCGATGGCGCAGAGACATGGATTCTCCTCATCCGAACTGCCCCCTGCCAGGACCGCCGCAATGCCGATAGGTCCGAATAACATCACACCGCCTATTGCCTTTCCAAGGGAAATGGCTGTCTGTGTCGGGTCAAGTGCCAGAGAGGGTTTGGCAATCTTACCCTTTAACTTGAGGGGTTTCGCCAGTTCGCCAAGACTCAGGCTGAGCTTGCCCACACCGCTGACTCCCAGGCCTTTTTTAGGTGACGGTTTGACTGAAATGTCCAGTTCTTCCGTTCTCAGATTTACCTTGCCTTCTCCTACTACGCTCATGAGGCTTGTATCAAATACCAACGCAGTGCATTCTGCAATCCCGTCCTTAATGTCAAAGCGGCTGACAAGGCAGTTTAGCTCCGTGTAGTCCGTGTCCTTTTTTGATGGTTTGAGTATCCGGAAAAGATTGGAGCTTAGATCAGCTCCAAGCAGATCAATAGACTTGTCTTTTATCCTGCCCTTTCCGCTGATTAAAATAATTTTTCCGTTAAGCCCTGCCATCAGCTCTGCTATTGATCCACCCCTGCCGTTAAGGTCAAGTTCGAGGTCAATCTTGCTTTCAATGATATCGGTGGCCTTTAGCTCCCTGAGCATTCGGCCGATGTCCAATTTTTCGACCTTCAACGCTGTCTTCATTATAGCTGTTTTGCCGCGCGTACGCAGGTCTAAATTGGCGTTTAAAGTCCCGCCGCCGATAACGAAGTTGAGTTTCTTGACCATAAGTCGCCCATTGTCAAGAACCATGTTGACAGTGAGGTCATCAAGGGCAATCCGTGGAAGCAGGATCTTCCCTGCTCGAACTCTGATGTCGGCATCAGCCTGCTTCAGGATATCAAGAGGGAGGGGGTCCTGTGGGAAGATCTTATCCTTCTTTTCGGCAGGCCCTGCTGACTTCCCTGCCTTTGTCATGTCTCCTTCCTCATTAATCGAAAAAGACCTCAGGTCCAGTCTCCGTGCAAAAAATTCCGCTTTAAACCTAGGCCGTTCACCGGCCAGGCCTATCTCTGCCGAGCCTTTTATTTCGTTGTCTCCGATTGAAAATTTCAGGCCGGAAGCCTTGTAAACGCTATCTCCTGCGTCAGCAATGTGACCTGAGATATCAAACTGTCCTCTGATCGGCATCTGCTTATCTACAAGCTTCTCTATATTCTTGATTTCCTTGCCCCGGATAGAGAAGTTGAGGTCTATTCCGGTTGTAGCCAACAGATCCTTTACAGAGCCTGTAATCTTAAGCTCTGCAATATCATCAGTGCCTATATGGACGTCCAGATCCTTTACAGCCATCTTTCCTTCATGGTCAGAGACTGTGACCACGACCCTAAACGGACCAACGTCGGGTATGCCATTCACGCCGGCGAGCTTGGCGACATCGGGAATCGACCCGCCCTCGGCCGTCACGGTGATGTCTAATCCCTTGGCGTGCATTGCGTCCTTGATCATACCGTCGATGCTAACTGTGGCGCCACCGGCCTTTGCTGTCAGCCTTATAGGCCAGGATCTTTCTGGGTCCATGGAAGCAGCAAATGCACCAAGGTTTCCTGTGACCTCAAAAGGCTCGTCATTGTAAGAACCATTGGTCGCCAGTTGGATCGGACTGTCAGCGCTTTCTGCATTGGCGGTCATGCTTTCCAACTTAACCGAGTAGGTCTTTCCTGATTTACCGTCTCTGTAAGTAAGAAGACCCTGATCAATCCGTACCTGGTTGAAGGTAAGTGACGGCAGAACTGTTTCTTTTTCCTGGACCTCTGTTTGCGGTTCAACGGACTCAGCCTTTTCAACGGCCTTGAGATCAAGATTGGACCTACCGGAAACGTCTGTTTCGATTAGTATATCGGGCTCAATCAAGATCAACCTCTTGACCTCGATATTCCTGCCAATAAGCGGAAGTAGCGCTACCTGAATCTCAAAACGCTTGATAATGGCCATATCGGGCCGTGAACCCCATGGAGCGTTCTGAAAGCCAACATCCTGCACTACAAGCACTGGAGTGAGTCCGATCTCGAGATCGATGTCCCCCCCGAACCTCAGTTCGTGGCCCGTGGCATCCCTCACTGCCTTGGCAATCTCAGGCTTGAGGCTGTTAAAGTCATAAGTTGACAGAATAGCATATAACGTCACTATCACAGCGACTATCAGGAAGGCAATGATACCCAGAATCCATTTTAGGCGCATAAGAATTACTCCTTAAAACTGGAAAGTGCAGAGGGGAATCAAGGGCCAATTTTCCAGACCCGGCCGTATTAATTGGCCCGGGCGTTGTAGATAAAAAAGACATTTAGTTAGTGTTCATCCAAAAACACTTGTTTTTGGATACATGCTATCAGCATTCAATCCCGCTAAAGCGGGACAAAAGGCATTTCATTACAAGGGATTTGGCTGATCGCTGAGAGCTGAACGCTCCATCCAGATTTTCTTATTTCTGGATGGACACTAGTTATGTAGCATAGCTCAATAGAGTGAAAAAATCAATTGAACCAGTCACTAAAATCAACCGTCTCATTTCGGAATCGGGTATAATAGCAATAGATTATGCATCATCCCTTATCACCAGCAAGGTGTTAGATGTCTGCAAGTTGAGCCCGCGAAATCCCGCGCAAAAGCGGGGGCGCCTATCGAAGATCCCGCTGACTTGTGCGGGGGGAGCGACGACTGAGGCGTCAGCTCCTTTCAGTCGCGCAAAGCGCATAGCGTCTTTATGTTTTACTCTAGTGTCACGTCAAGTAACAAGTGACGGATAAAGACGAGACAATTTAATCCGGGCGTCATTTCCTGTGAACTGCCAATTAA
>JAFDAM010000089.1 GCA_019313825.1 Deltaproteobacteria bacterium | reverse complement strand
CGCTCGACACTCCTCTTAACCACACGTACGCCTAACTTGGCAGGGATGAAATCAATCAGGGCCTCTCTATGATCACCCACTATAATGATGCCGTACAGGTTCGTCTGCTGGTGGAAACGTTCCAGCACCTTGAGGCGGGGGCCTGTAGCTTTGGGGTCTTCCTTTTTGACTTCAGTCGGAGGTGCCGGCGCCTGGGGTACCGCCTCATTCCGGTCCAGGTTGAAGAGATTGTTGCCGACAACGACTTCGTATTCTGTTTCAGGCGGGGCACTCCGGATTGCGATCTTTTTCTCGGGCAGGGGCGCCGGCTTCTGGATGGAACCTGCCTTTACAGGCCATTGTTTCCCCTCTGACCAGACCCTGCAGGCCTTTATTCCAAAAAAAACAACCGCCGCCGCCAAGATAAGATTGATAAGCCATATTTTTGATGACATTTCAAACAGCCTGCCCTTTCAGACTTTTCCGCGTTTCATGAAACCCGCAATCGTGATACGACAACGGCATCGACGCTGTTTGTCGGGAAAATACCGGGCGCTTACCTTTTGAACCGTCAGGTATTTCGGGGAGGTCTCAATACGGTAGAGGACCTCCTTCAATTGCCTGATAGTAGGGATCATATAGAACTCAACGGGAATGCTCAAATAATTTTTTTTCTCTAATTCGACAGGCTTCAGGACCTTCACGCTCCGTATCTGAACATGGCTTTTGTCTGCAATTTCCTGGAGGATCTGCTGAATTTCAACGGCTGCAAGAGGGGCAGTCTTTCCAGTCAGCAGTCCGCCCTCCAGGGCCTTGAGGGCCCCGTTCAACGAAACAAGCCTCTTGTCCAGATTACTCCCGGCCGCCACCATTTTCTGGTATTTTATCAGTCTTCTTTCTTTCAGCGCAATCTCCTGTGCGGGGAATGCGAATTCCTGTAAAAAGGGAAAAAAGCGATAAATAAGCCCAAGAAAAAGGAGAATCCCCAGGACAATGAACAGATATTTCCTTTGAATATCAAATTTAAGCTGGAACATGGTCCGATGTGTTTGGCGTTTAGATGTTCATTCTCAGATTTCGTCTCTCACAATCGATCAAACGTTGGCAATTCAAAATGTTGTACAAACCAAATGGTGTCCGGTGTCACGTGTTTCCCGGCTTAAATCGAGGGCTTCGACAAGTATTCAGTTTCGAGTTTCAAGTTTCAAATATCTCTGGTCAGGCTCCCTTTGCTCACTTCGTGACTTTAAGCCCTATTCGAAAGATCTCTTTGCCGGTTTTCCCTCTGGTAATGGATGAAATAAACGCAACCTCACTGAACAGCGGGGAGCTTTCGAGAGAAGGAATCAGCTCCGAAGACGCGTCCGCACGCCCATTAATCTTTACCTCCCCGTCGGAAAAGGTAAAGTTTGTCACCCAGGCAGTTTTTGGGATCCTCTCGCTAAGGTCTTTGAGGACGTTCAGGAGGGGGGCGCCCGTCCCGAAAAGGCGGCTCAAATAGTCTATCCGATCCTCAACCTCCCCGCACCGGGTCCTCGTCTGTTCGATATTTTTTACCTCGACGCCCAGTCGAATAATTTCCGCATTCAGTCGCCTCAGGTTAAGCTGCTGTGAGATGATGCTGCCACCGCCCCAGGCAAGGGCCAAGACGACAAGGAGCCCGGCTAACGCAACCATGGCGTAATAGCCGGCCTTATTGGGCCGCTTTCGGTGTTCCTTGGGCGCAAGATTTATGCCGGTCTGTTGCTTCCGGATACCCTTCAAGGCGAGACCATAGGCCGGAATCATGGCAGGAGACGAGAGCCCGCTTCTGGAAAGATCTACCAAACGAATATCGAGACGTTCATCTGCCCTGAAATAATCAACACATTCGGGTTCTGCATCAAAGCCGCAAAAAAGGGTAGGTAATCGGCCCTCGGACTCTTCCAGGCCCCCCTTCCATCTCTCTAACTCGCGTGAGATAAACCCGGAGAGATTATCCCCCCATTCTCCCCGATCAACAGACCTTGAATAGTCGAGAAAACCTGCCTTTAAACCATCTAATTCCAGATGATCATCCCTCAAACAGACAACGGCGCACGTACCGGTCCCATCTGAATCCCCCTGGTTTGAGAAGTAGTTGGCCAAGGCTGTCGAACCGATCTCAATACCTGAAATCCCAACGCCTATATGGGTGGCAAGGTTGAGATACAGATCTACAGTCTCTTTCTTGGCCGCTACAAGGAGCAGCCTCAATATCCCCGTTTCTTTATCCTCCGCAACTATCTGGTAATCAAAATAGATGTCATCCCCTGGAAGCGGGATATACTTCTCCATTTCATACCCAAGGCTGTCCCTCAGGTTTTCTTTGACGGCCAAAGGGAATTGCACATATCTGAAGATTGCCGCATCACGCGGCATTCCTAAAAAAACAGCGGCCGGGGAAATACTGTTTTTTCTCAGAAAATCCCTCACCAGTCCCCCTATCCGATCCACCTTTTCTTTGAGAGGGATCTCTTCTTCAAGGGGATAGGCCGCATGCGCCGCTAATCGAATGCCCTTGAAGGATGCCTTCAGGTAGGCGAACAAGACAGAATGATCCTGTATGTCAATCCCGAGACTGGTCTGAAACAGCAAATGCACCCTCCACAACCATCATTCCTTCTCTGACGCCAAAGATGGTTCTTCCTGATCTTGAAAACTGTCGCGCCACTGAACTGTCCGATACCCTTTTTTCAATTTTTTATTGATTTCAAACAGGGCCTCTACTCCCTGCTGAATCCTGCTGTCCGCCATCTTTCCAACAGACCTGACGCTGAAGTAAGGACTTGTTTCCAGAGTAATAAACGGGGAAATGAGGTTGTACACATTCGTCCCTACCAAAGATGCGACCTTTGTCAATGATGTGAAATTCGATTTTTTTCTGTAATCTATGATCTCCTGAGCCAGATCTTCCGTCATGGACGGCAGGGCCAGCAGCACCTTTCTCGGTGCGGCATTTATATTTATCTTTCCGGCATCCGATTTGACCAACCTTACCCCCTGTCCGACCCTCGTGCCTCGCTTAGACGGCTTAAAGACAGTTACAATATCTCTGAGTCCCCCATAAAATATCTCAGGCGTCACCCCTCTCACCATCAACAATTCCTCTACCGAGTCAAAGTCATCATCCTTGCATTCATACGGCTCTGGAAGCGAGCTGTAATAATCATCCTCTGCGCCGTTCAGGCGATGAAGGTTGTTCTTGTCCCGCCAGTCCATAATGGAGTCCACGATAATACTTTTTTCCTGCTCTTCAAGATCGAACCCTTTCAGCATCATCTTGAGCAGGGATTGGTTTGCGCCATTGATATTGATCTTACCGCCCTCGTTCCCGATACGCACTTCATACTGGCCCTCACCGTAAGGTTCCGGCGGGATATCCACGTTGATTCTCCAGCGTTCCCCATCTTCTTCGTCCTCAGGTTCCTCTTCTTTCCCCGGGATCTCGGTGGACGAGGTTTTGGGGGGCATTACCTCATTTCTGATCAGTTCGCCGATGGCCCTGTTCATCCCGGCTAAGGCGATATAGTATGCGGCTGTCTGGCCTTTGAAATTGCGGGTCATGTTCACCTCTGTCCTCATGGCGAAACAGAATTCCCCCGCGATAACTGAAAGGAGCGTAAGGACCCACAAGACCAGGAACAGAGCGATCCCGGTTTCGTTTTTCATAATGGTTTTCATGTTGTTATTGATCCACCTCAGCCTGGAGACGGGCGATCACATAAATCGGTGCCGTGTCTTCGTCTTCTTGAAGGGTGATCTTTATCGCTAAGGGTATACCCGTGTCCGAATCCGGATCCCAGGCATCCTGCCATTCGGGATCAGCATCCTTGTCTTCAGGGCCTTTCATGTACGCAAACTCAATATTCTCAGCCCCGGGGATCAACTCAAAAAAGTCTGCTTCATCCGGATCACCAATATCTTCCTCTTTTTCAATAAAAACGATGTCTTTTTCAAAGAGCATGAGCCGCATCTTTTTGCCGCCGTCTTCCTCATCCACCACATACTTCACATAGACCATACCCGACCGGGTCGTCGGCACCATCGGCAAATAAGACATAAACTCCATCCCCTCACTGTCGCCCCTGAAAAAAATCCTCTTTTTGCCTGCCCCTTTCTTGGCTTCATCCTTTATTTCACGCAAACAGGTGGAGGCTATCTGGCGCTTTATATTGTCTAAGACAACCCTCTGTCTCTGATGAATTTCGACATCCTTTTCACCCTTTTCCCATGCCCTGGCGCCTATCCTGAGGGCGCCGAATACGAGCACCAAGATCAACCCGATGATGGTGAGGGAAATCAAGAGTTCCAGCAAGGTGAAACCGGGTGGGATTGATGATTGATGATTGATGATTGATGATTGACAAAACACAGAGTATTTTGGCGTAAGATTCCCCACTTCCTTATTTCTAAGATTCATCATTCTTTTTCTTTTCGACCACTTTCATTGTGCTAATGGCAAAGTTCTTTTCTTTACTCCCTTCATCCCAGAAAATATCAACCTTTATATTATAGGTATCGAAAGGGAGTTTTGACGCCTCTTCCTCTGCCTGCTCGATGCGAACGATCTCTGATTTCCACCTGAACGAATCCCCGAATTCCCCTTCAGCTCCTTCCTCTGTGAACTCTGTGGAAAGGAGAATTTCTTCCATCTTTTCCTTTGCGTGAAATATCCCCCTGGTATATTGATCAGACAATCTGCTTGATTTCAGGCCCCCGGAAAAAAGCTGGAAAATGACAACCAAAGATATGGAGAGGATCGATATGGCAACAAGGATTTCAATGAGGGTGAATCCTTTGTTTGAAACTTGAAACCCTGGCCCAGACCTGATCACTGTACCCTCTGCGCCCTGCTCACTGCTCACTGCTCACCGCCCCCACCCGCACGGTTCCGGTTATAAAATCAACCGTTACCCTATAGCGATGTCCCCGATCATTGCGCACGAGGAGTTCTCCGCCACTGCTCCCCCCGTTTGAGAGAAAAATAATCCGAAAGAGACCCGAATCACTTTCATCTTCTCCCCATATTGCCTTGTCTAATCGAACGTCTTCAGGGAGATTATATTGCTTCGATTGACGGCTATCCTGATCGCCACCGTCTCCATCCTTCTGCTCATCTTCCGGGGCCGTTTGACCGCCCCGAATTACCACACGGTTTTTATCCAAATCAAAGAGGGCCACGTACGTTCTGCTTTCAGATACGGCCTGACTCCGGGCGTATCTCAGAGAAGCGGCGATCCTTTTGGAGGCGGTCTTCAAATTCATATTGCTCATTGACCCGGCCAACCGGGGCCCCACAAAGGCCGCCATCACGCTGATAATCACCAGAACGACTAAGAGTTCGAGAAGCGTAAAACCGGGCGTGATTGAATATTGAATATTGAATATTGAATATTGACGAAAAACAGAATGTTTTGAATCGCAAGTCCTCAATTTTCACCCCGTTTAATTCGCAGATTATTCAAACTTCCCATCCAGCCATCGCTCCAACAATTTCGGATCGCCATCTTACAACATGTTCTCAGTTGGATGACCATAATGGCCTATTCGCCTGTCGCCCCAATATCCTTCCAGTTGACAACATCCTCGTTTTCGCCTTCACCTCCCGCGGTCCCGTCAGCCCCTAAAGAAACGATGTCGCAATCTCCATGTTCCCCGGGTGATCTATATTGATAGGCGTGTCCCCATGGATCCAAAGGAATATTCTTCGGCAGATAAGGTCCGTCCCACCTTTCCACCCCGCTCGGTTTGGTCCTGAGGGCCTGCAACCCCTGATCCGTTGTGGGATATCTGCTGGTGTCAAGCCTGTAAGTATCCAGGGCTGTTTCAAAAAGTGACATCTGAACCTTGGCAGCCTTCTGCCTTGACTTACCCACCTTACCGAACATCCGGGGGCCCACCAGCGCAGCTAAAAGGCCCAAAATGACCATCACGATCAACATTTCTATCAGAGTAAAACCCTTTTCTCTCCTCTTGTATCTCCCCATAACCACTCCTCTCAAAAAGATGAACGTCGAACATCGAACGTCCAATCACGCCAAGGCGTGAAAAAATAAACATGCAATACCGGGTATTCAACCACGCCAAGGCGTGGTTTCTTTTCGACCGTTTTGATACTCGTAGCGAAAATCTTAGCTAATTCCTCTGGTTCCTCTGAAATATCATCTAATGGTTCAGGTTTCTTAATTAGTGGCGCACACTGAATAAGTTTTAACCATCTCTGGGTCTCCCCAAGTTCCTTTTTTCCCATTCAAAATTCGATGTCGGAGTCTTCGCTTACCTGGACGTTCGATGTTCGATGTTCGTTTTCTTCACCAAACCTTCCACCGTCCATCCGGGGCAAAAATAAACGCTTATGCTCAAAAAGGCATTTCGTTCATGCTGAATATCGCCATAAGCATCGATATGACAACAAACCCGACTACAAGTCCCA
>JAFDAM010000025.1 GCA_019313825.1 Deltaproteobacteria bacterium | reverse complement strand
GGAAACCTCCTTTTTCCTAAAAATTTAAACTTTCCGGTTTCCTTATGCTTTTACAATATTTTCAAAACCTTACAAACCCTTTCCACCCTAACTGCGAGGTTTGTGGGTTATATGGCATGAAAGGAGAAAGATTATGGACTATTACTTTAGCGCCACAATGGATGTTCCGTTTGACGATGCCATTGACAAGGTAATGGATGAGTTGAAAAAGGAAGGCTTTGGCGTATTAACGGACATAGATGTGAAAGCAACATTGAAAAAGAAATTAGACGTTGATTATTATAAATATCGAATATTGGGTGCTTGTAATCCACCGTTTGCATACAAAGCACTACAGACTGAAAATAAAATAGGAACAATGATGCCATGCAATGTGGTTGTTCAAGAAACTGAAGATGGGGAAGTAGAAGTTTCAGCCGTGGACCCACTTGCCTCGATGCAGGCGATTCAAAATGCGGAATTAAGAGATATAGCAAATCAAGTCCAAGCAAAACTGAAGAAAGTCATAGATAGTCTATAAATGCCATCTAACCTTCACTTCAAGCGATATAAATGGGCTTTAATGAATGGAAAGCAGGATGTCTCTAAATAAATAAATAACTCCATGAATCACCCAGGATAAAAAGGGAAGGGCAGGGCGCAGAGGGCAGAGCGCAAAGCGCAGAGAGCGGAGGGCAGAGGGCAGCCGCCTTCGCTCTAACGAGCTACGTCGTGCCAGGTGGCACAGAGCACATAGGGAATAGCTGATAGCTCATAGCCCTTCGACGTGCTCAGGGCCGTGAGTATGTCGAACGGCTGATCGGGGAATATAAAAGAAATCAAATGTGGCCATATGATCAAAACGCAATTGAAACCGAGGAGCGGCCGACACCATGTCCCGGGTGCGGAAGGCCGTCAACCGGGCTTTATCCGGACGGATAACATTACGAAGGTGATGATATCCTGATCCGTATAACCACTTGTTAGACAGCAATAGAGGGTATTTCTACAAGCTCAACATCATGAGCGTTTTATGGCAAAATATTCAAAAGGAGGCACATAATGGAAATCACAGATTTGGTACCGGAATATGTATTAGATTATCTGGGCTTGCATGAGCTTGGCGATGTATACTGGAACCTTTCAACGCCTGCTTTATATGAACATGCTGTCCGTCGCTTTGAAGGTCAAATATCGCACCTTGGGCCATTGGTAGTAAGCATGGGACAGCATACAGGCCGAGCTGCAAAGGACAAATACATTGTGGACGAACCCCAGTCAACCAAAGACATATGGTGGAGCCAGGTCAATGTTAAATATCCTGAGGAAAAGTTCAATGCCATACTAAAGCGTATGGTAGCATATCTGCGTGGCAAAACGGTCTTTGTGCAGGATTGTTATGCCGGTGCCGACGAACAGTTCCGTCAATCGGTGCGCATTATTAATGAATATGCCTGGCACAATCTCTTCGCCCGTAACATGTTTATTCAGCAGCCACGAGACCGAGAGGGTATTAGAGGATTCAAACCCGATTTTACTGTACTTCACTGTCCGAACTTTCACGCAGATCCAGACGAAGACGCCACCCGCAGCGGGACGTTTATAGCCATTAACATCAGTCGAAAACTGGTACTAATCGGCGGCACTGCATATGCCGGAGAAATGAAGAAATCCATCTTCTCCGCACTCAACTTTCTCCTGCCCGGCCGGCATGTCCTTTCAATGCACTGCTCAGCCAATGTCAGCAAGACCGATCCGGATGATGTTGCCATCTTCTTTGGCCTGTCTGGCACCGGAAAAACCACACTTTCAGCAGATCCAAACAGACTGCTTATCGGCGATGACGAACACGGCTGGTCTGACAACGGGGTATTCAACTTCGAAGGTGGATGCTATGCAAAGGTAATCCGGCTTTCCAAAAAGGCAGAACCTGAAATATATGAATGCACCCGCCGCTTCGGCACTATCCTCGAAAATGTTTCAATGAATCCGGCAACACACCGCATCGATCTGAATGACGACAGTTTAACAGAGAACACCCGCGCTTCGTATCCGCTTAGACATATTCCAAACATTGTCAGCTCAGGAATGGCCCGGCATCCACGCAGTATTATCATGCTTACGGCAGATGCTTTCGGTGTTCTGCCTCCCATTGCCAGGCTGACGCAGGATCAGGCGATGTATCACTTCATCAGTGGCTATACTGCTAAAGTTGCCGGTACGGAAACTGGCGTAACCGAACCTACCGCCACATTCAGTACATGCTTTGGTGCTCCTTTTATAATGCGTCACCCTTCTCTGTATGCCCAGCTGCTTGCGGATAGAATTAAAGATCATCGTACTGAATGCTGGCTGGTCAATACCGGCTGGACCGGCGGCCCATTCGGGGTCGGGTCCCGCATGAAAATCGGATATACCCGAGCACTTCTGAATGCAGCCCTCGTAGGCTCGCTTGGAAAAGTCGAGATGTGGAACGATCCGATATTTGGCTTTCAGGTGCCCTCTGAGGCGCCTGGTGTACCATCGGAGATATTGAATCCGCGCAATACATGGTCAAATCCATCTGATTATGATGCACAGGCAAAAAAGCTGGCCGTCCTGTTCCATAATAATTTCGAACAGTTCAAGGATCAGTCACCGGACAGTGTGCTCGCAGCCGGTCCACAGGCACGATAAAGCCTGACCAGCTACATGATGTTCTGGCTTTGCATGGAGGCATTTGCTTAACGCAGCAGCTGATGCCAGCGTTAAGAATGCAGATATCTCCAACGTATCTGTAAAGATTCCAGCCTTTCAAAACTTGGGATATCACGTATTCAAAGCCGGTGAATGTGGCGATTTCTACTATCTATACGCAACAAAATGGTAATTGACCTTTAAGAGATAAAGGGTCATTATCTACCTGTTTTTTCTGAAGAATTAGCCATTAATCAGAAAGGAGGCAGACATGACCCAAGAAGAATTATCCATAGAAGAGTATCGATTTTCAAGAGAACTGAATAATGGAAATGCCATTTTTCATATATAAATTTTCAAGTTGTTGACTTGATAAAATTGTGTATGGGAGCTGTAATACCTCCCCAAACTTTCCCTTTGCCCAAAGGGTACGACCCCTCCCCCCGTAGCATCTTCATATCATCTCACATATCATCTTATGTTCATGCCTCAAAACGAATTTAACTCCTCGTTGGTGATCAGGTTTTGTGCATAAGCTATATGCCATGATACCCGAGTCCCCTATCTTTCAAGCAAATTTTATAAAGTGTTATATTTTTACTTGTTGAATAACTTCCCATTGGCCTGTATATTCAGACTCCCCTCCTTAAGGATAAAGAGGGAAAAGGATTCCGCGCGCTTTACGCCTGATCAGGAATGGCCTGTTTGAAAAAGAGAGCAAGGTTATTATGCCAAAGAATGATAATGATCCATGGATAAAGATTATCTGTCCCTCCATAACACCTCCCAGCCTGAAGGATAATACGGCAGATGTAGATCGCCTGATAAGGGGCGTCAGGAAGGCGCTGAAGACAGAAGAAGTGGTCATCGATTATTCCCTTATCAAAAGGATACCGTCATCCCTGAGAGAATACGGATATGATATTAGGCCTGTCCTTTATGAAACAAGAGGAACCTGGCATTTAGTCGATCTTTTCCCCCCTCAGGATAACAATAAGATATTCGGCCTTTCTGTTGATCTGGGCAGCTCGACTGTTGTTGTCCGACTTTTGGATCTCATTACACAAGAGGCCAGGGATGAGACGTCATTTCTTAATCCGCAGACTGAGATCGGCCCTGATATCCTGACTCGCATACACTTTGCCTCGCAGAAAGGGGGACTGGAAAGATTGCAGTCCCTTTTGGTTGAAAGACTTAATGAAGAGATATCTCTATTATCTAAAAAACATCAGATAGATACGGCTTCAATTGTGGGTATGTCTGTGTCCGGGAATACGACAATGACCCATCTCTTTCTTGGCCTGGAGCCTTTCTGGATATGCCGTGAACCTTATATCCCTGCTGTAAACAGGGTTGATCTTATTAAAGCGTCGGATATCGGCATTGGAATCAACCCTGAATCACCTGTTCTTGTCCTGCCCAGCGTGGGCAGTTATTTCGGTGGAGACCTTGTCTCAGGGATCCTGGCCTCAGGCATGAATCATCAAAAAGAGGTCTCCATCCTGGTAGATGTGGGGACCAATGCAGAGGTCGTCCTCGGGAATAGCGAATGGCTCATGGCCTGCGCAGGGGCGGCGGGTCCTGCCCTGGAAGGCGGAGTCGCGGGAATGGGCATGATGGCAGGACCTGGGGTTATCGATAAGGTGATTATTGATACACAGTCAAGGGAGTTCCGGATAAGGACAATAGAAGACAAGCCGCCGGTTGGTATATGCGGCTCAGGACTGATTGACCTGGTAGCCCAGCTTTTCTCTGCAGGTATGATTGATCTGCGGGGGAAGTATGTGACTGGGAGGTGTGGAGAACGCCTGAGAGAGATTGACGGTGTAAAGCATCTTGTCCTGGTCTTTTCACGAGATTCGGGTACTAATGAAGAGTTAACACTCAGTCAGACAGATATTGACGCACTTTTACGTTCCAAAGCGGCTATGTATACGATCCTTACAACAATAACCAATATGATTAATGTATCCATGGAAGAGGTCCGTAACTTCTATGTTGCCGGTACCTTTGGGACATATATTGATCCCGGATCCGCCATAACATTGGGTATGATCCCTGACTTACCAATTGAAACCTATAAGCCCCTTGGCAATTCATCCCTGAAAGGCGCAAGCATGGCTCTTCTGTCTTCAAGTGCGCGAGATGAGGCATATGAGATACGTGATCGGATAACCTATATAGAGCTCAATGTGAACCAGGAGTTCATGAATCATTTCAGCGCAGCAAAATTCATTCCGCACACGGACAGGTCACTCTTTCCGTCTGTTAAGGAATGGCGAGATAGCTAGGATAAGGTTTATTGTAACTTGAAAACCATGTCCTTTGGACGTGTCGAAGATCTCGCATTGCGGGGATCAGAGAAAATTGGCTCTGCCTAAAAAGGGCAATCTATCCGGCGATAGCTGTCTCTTCAAGACGATATCTACTACCTTTTGAGAAAGTGGCCAAATATTTTGGCTTTGCCAAGTCAGTTGCAGATTTCGAAGGATTCAGAGGCATAAAACCCAAATATTTGGCCACTGCAGAGTCAAGTGGAATTCTAAAAAGATATCGTCTTGAAGAGACAGCTATGGCCTCCTAGGGTCAATACACCCTTTTAGGTTGCAAACAAAGCCACGTCTTAGGGCGTGGATTCTTTACTGTCGATTCTTGATTATCTGTTCTGTTTTCTATATACTGATTTGTTAAGTACCTATAAGAATCACGCAATTACAGGAGATAGATTTGTTCATCACTTTTGAGGGAATAGAAGGATGCGGTAAGACGACCCAGGTGAAGCGTCTTGTGAAGAGGTTGAACAGTGAAGGGATCTCGCTGGTGACGACCTTAGAGCCCGGAGGAACCAGAATAGGCAAGAGTATTCGACATATACTATTGGACGCATCCAACAGGGACCTTTCTCCGCTTGCCGAACTTATCCTGTATATCGCTGACAGGGCTCAGCATGTTGAGGAGGTAATCAAGCCCGCGCTGGATCAGGGCAAGTGGGTTATATGTGATCGTTTCTTTGACGCCACTTTGGCTTATCAGGGTACGGCACGGGGGCAGGATATGGAACTGATCAGGATCTTGAATAATAAGGCCACACATGGTATCCGGCCGGATATCACTTTCCTCCTTGACTGCCCCGTGGAGATGGGGCTTGATAGGGCATTGAAACGCAACAGAGATCTCTCCCAGGAGGATCAGGACAGGTTTGAGAGGGAAAGGCTGGAGTTTCATCGGGAGGTAAGGAAGGGTTATCTTGAACTTGCAAGAAAAGAGGATAAGAGGTTTGTGGTCATTAACGCAGCATTAACTGAGGATGACGTGGAGCAAGAGATATTTCAGTCTCTCAGCCCGATCTTGGATGAGAAAAGGGAAGAGGGGGTTTATTGATAAATGACCGACGTAATAACCTTTAAGCCCTTCTCCCAGATAATTGGCCAGGAAAGGGCGATTGGATTCCTGAAGAGAGTGATGACCGGGGAAAAGATTCCTCATGCCTACATGTTCACAGGCATTCCGGGTGTCGGCAAGGCAACGACGGCCATGGCCATGACACAGGCCGTAAACTGTGATGAACCTTTAAATGGAGAGGGTTGCGGCCGGTGCCGATCATGCCGGCAGGTAATGAACGGAAATTTTGCTGACCTTATATTCGTAGAACCAGATGGTCAAAACATCAAGATTGAACAGATCAGAGATATAAACCGTACCCTCTGCTTCAAACCGGTATCCGGCAGGTACAGGGTATGTATAATTCGCAAGGCCGAGTTGATGACCGAGGAAGCGGCTAACTCCTTTTTGAAGACCCTGGAGGAGCCTCCTCCGGGGAATATCCTGGTCTTGAAAGTCGTTGAGTCTCTGGACCTGTTACCGACAATTGTATCCCGGTGTCAGAAAATACCGTTCCAGCCTTTACCTGTCCGTCTAATTGCAGAATGGCTTAGGAATGAAAAGGATATGGATGAGGAGAATGCGTCAGTAGCGGCCAATCTATCAGAAGGGAGTCTGGGAAGGGCTATCCATATCTGCGATAGTGATTTTTTCGAAGAGAGACAAGACTTTATATCACGGCTTATCCAATTGCCTGGACTCTCTTCGGAACAGGCCCTTGAGATGGCCATGGAATATTCCGGAAAGGCTAAAAAGAAGGTTTCGGATGCATCAGATAAAAGCTATACCGGACTATTTGATTTGCTGGGTATATGGAAAACCTGGTATAGGGATCTGATCCTTATGAAAGTGAAAGGGCCGGCAGATCTGCTGCTTAATAGAGATTTTTCCCGGAAGTTGAAAAATATCTCAAAAAATTTTAAAACTGAAAATCTGATTGACAGCTTTTTCATCGTAGATCAGGCCCAGAGAGATCTGATAAGGAATCCCAATATAGGTTTGATGATGGAAAATACGGTTTTGGCCCTGAAAAGGCTTAGTAGCGCATAAGCCTGAAGGTCTCCAGAAAAATTTTGTGAAAATCAAAATCAACGGATTAAAAGCAAGGAATCATAAGTCCAATGCGAAAGATTGTAGGCATACAGTTAAGAAAACACGGCAAGGTCTATCATTTTGACTCTGGACACTTTGTCCTTAAAATAGGCGATAAGGTGGTAGTAAATACGGAGCAAGGTCAGGCCCTTGGGGTCGTTTGTTTCGAGCCAAAAAGCCCGGACGCTAATCTCCCTGAAAGACCGTTAAAAAAAGTCTACAGGATGGCGAACAAGCAAGATCTGGAGAGGTTTGAGAAAAAAAGCGAATTAGAGAAGGAAGTTTACAAATTCTGCTACAAAAAGATCAAAGAGAGGTCCCTGCCAATGTGCCTTGTCTCTGTTGAGCGTCTCTTTGACGGCAGTAAGATCATGGTCTATTTTTCTGCTGATGGGAGAGTGGATTTCAGGGAACTGGTGAAGGATCTGGTCAAGGAGTTTCACACAAGAATTGAGATGAGGCAGATCGGGGTCCGTCATCAGGCCAAGATGGTAGGCGGTCTGGGCGCCTGTGGAAGACAACTCTGTTGTTCTTCTTTTTTGAATAATTTCGAGCCGGTCTCTATCAGAATGGCAAAAAAGCAGAACCTTTCCCTCAATCCATCAAAGATATCAGGAATGTGCGGCAGGCTAATGTGCTGTCTTACTTATGAGTATGACTATTATAACGATGCAAGAAAAAATATTCCCAAGATTGGGAAAAAGGTAAACACAACCAAGGGAAAAGGCAAAGTCATACGCCAGAATCTATTGAGAGAGACTTTGACGGTTATGCTGGATTCCAGAGAAGAGGTAGAGATCTCCTATAGAGATATTATCAAGGGTGACTCATCAAAAAAGGATAAAAGGAAGGAGTAACCATTAAGAACATTGCTTAGACAATTCTATGTAACTACACCGATATATTATGTGAATGCGGAACCTCACCTAGGGCACGCCTATTCCACAATAGTGGCGGATGTCCTAAACAGATTTCATATCCTTAAAGGTTCAGAGTCTTATTTTCTCACAGGAACAGATGAACACGGCGATAAGATAGTAACCGCGGCTGAAAAGGAAGGGGTCTCTCCAAAAGAGTATGTGGATAGTATCAGCAGCCTGTTCAGGGCCCTGTGGCCCAAACTGAATATCGGCAATAATTACTTTGTCCGCACTACCGATCCTGCCCACAAGGAAACCGTGAAGCTGATTCTTAACAAGGTAAATGAAAAGGGTGATATATACTTCAGTGAGTATGAGGGACAATACTGTTTTGGGTGTGAACGGTTTTATACTGAAAGGGAACTGGTAGACGGTATGTGCCCTGATCACAAGATAGAGCCCGGGGTGATTAAGGAGGCCAACTACTTTTTCCGAATGAGCAATTATCAGGATTGGCTTATCGACTACATTAATCAAAATCCTGCTTTCATAAGGCCCGAGAGATATAAAAACGAGGTCCTCTCCTTTTTAAAAGATCCCCTTGAAGATCTGTGCATCTCCCGTCCCAAGTCAAGGCTTGAGTGGGGTATTACCCTCCCTTTTGACAAAGATTATGTGACATATGTCTGGTTCGATGCCTTGATAAATTATATCTCAGCCCTTAACTATCCCGATGGAGAGTTGTTCGGGAAGTACTGGCCGGCCGCCCAGCATATCATTGCCAAGGATATCCTGAAACCTCACGGCATTTTCTGGCCGTGTATGCTCAAATCGGCAGGTATCGAGCCTTACCAACATCTTAATGTGCATGGTTACTGGAATATAGATGAAGGTAAGATGTCCAAGAGCTTAGGAAACGTGGTAAAGCCTCTTGAACTGGCAGATGTTTATGGCCTTGACGCCTTCAGGTATTTCTTGCTGCGTGACATGGTCTTTGGATTGGATTCCGGGTTTAGTGAAGATGCCCTTGTGGCGAGGATCAATGCCGATCTGGCAAATGACCTGGGGAACCTGGTCAGCAGAAGCCTGACAATGGTCAATAAATATTTCAAGGGAGAGATATCCAAGCCAGGGCCTTCAGAAGAGGTGGATGAGATACTGAAAAATGATTCACTTGAATTGATAGATATCTATTCCGATCATATGACCGAACTCGGCTTTCATAAGGCGCTGATGGCCGTCTGGGAGGTCATTGGGAAAGTCAATAAATATATTGACTCAATGGCTCCCTGGGTGTTGGCAAAGTCTGACAGGGATCGGTTGTCCACTGTCATGTTTCATATAACCGAATTACTCAAGATTATCTCAGTGCTCCTTTGGCCCTTTATGCCGGCGACCTCTGAAAAGATACAAGGTCTCCTGGGTCTTTCTCAGGCAGGCAAGGACCTTAATCTAAACGATATCCGTGAATGGGGAAAAGTGGCGCCCGTAAGATCCCTATCCAAGGCGCCCCAACTATTCCCTCGTATCGAGGTAAAAAAAGAGGAAAAACAGAAAGAGAAAGGAAAGGACAAAGACATGGTCTCTTTTGAGGAATTTCAGAAACTGAATCTGAGAATAGGGACTATCAAAAATGCTGAGGCAATTCCTAAATCTAAAAAACTTATCAAGCTTACCGTGGATATCGGAGAAGAAAGGACTGTCGTAGCGGGTCTGGCAGGCCATTATTCCGAAAAGGATCTAATGGGAAAGCAGGTGGTGCTTTTGACCAATCTCGAACCGATCAAGTTGATGAATGTGGAATCCAGGGGTATGGTACTCACAGCCGAAGATGAATCCGGCGTACATCTGTTGATTCCGGATACCAGCACTGCGCCGGGGAGCCTAGTAAAGTGAACCAGAGTGTCATTCTGTCTAGTGTTTCACTGTTAATGTTATCCTTATTTACTTGACGGTTGGCATATTTATGCCTTATTATAACAAGTTTGTATGACCCGGCTCTTTTCACGGGTCGGTTTCGCTCTGAAGGATTGTTCCTTACGCCAGAGTGGTGACCTGAGGATTGAGACTTAAATGGTAATTTTTTTCAAGGAGGCAGCGCTTTGGCAGAAGGGACAATAAAGTGGTTTAGTGAAAAGAAGGGGTATGGCTTTATTGCACAGGAAAACGGTCAGGATATATTTGTCCATTACTCCTCCATTGACATGTCCGGCTTCAAGACCCTCTCTGAGGGGGAATCTGTGACTTTTGACGTGGAAGAGCGTGATAGGGGACCTGTGGCAAAGAATGTCAAAAAAGTTTAATCTCGATACTTCCCGCCTAAAAAAGGCATCTCGTTTTACATAGACGAGATGCCTTTTTTATTGTAACTTGAAAACCACATACCTTGGACTTGTCGAAGATCCCCGCCATTTTGGCGGGAGGGCAGAGAAAATTGGCTCTGTCTGAAAAGGGCAATCTATCCGGCAATGACTATCTCTTCAAGACGATATCTACTACCTTTTGAGGAAGTGGCCAAATATTTGGGCTTTGCCAAGTCAATTGCAGATTCCAAAGGATTCAGAGGCATAAAACCCAAATATTTGACCACTGCAGAGTCAAGTGGAATTCTAAAAAGATATCGTCTTGAAGAGACAGCCATCGCCTCCTAGGGTCAATACACCCTTTTAGGTTGCAAACAAAGCCACGTCCTTCTTCCCGCTTTACGGGGAATCTTCGAGGGACGTGGATTCTTTACGTGAATAGATCCTTTGAATGAGTCTATATTAAAAGGAATGAAGATAGCCACATTTAATACCAACTCGATCCGTGCCAGGATGCCGATTATTTTGGACTGGTTGGACAAAGAGCAACCGGATCTTCTTTGCATTCAGGAGACCAAGGTCCAGGATAAGGATTTTCCAGCAAGCCGGTTTGAATCGATCGATTACCAGGTTCATTTCAGAGGGCAGAAGTCCTATAACGGTGTGGCCATGATCAGTAAACGCATGCTGAATGAGATACGGCTGAATCTTTATGACGGGGATGAAGAGCAGGCACGTTTTATCAGCGCCAATATCATTAACATCCCCGTTATAAACGTGTATGTCCCGCAGGGTTTTGCGCCTGGAACCGAAAAATTCGACTACAAGCTCCGTTGGTTAAAGGATCTTTTATCACATATTAAAAAGAACTATGATCCGGACCTGCCTCTCTTATTAGCCGGGGATTTTAATGTGGCGCTTGAGCCCATAGATCTATTTGATCCTGAAGGGTTACGGGGAGAGGCGGGTTTTCATGAAGACGAGCAAGCTATTATAAGAGAGTGTTTGGCCTGGGGATTAATAGACATCTTTCGTAAACATCAGCCTGAGGGCGGATATTATACATTCTGGGATTACAGAATTCCTAATGCGTTAAAGCGAAAGATGGGATGGCGCATCGATTATATCTTTGCCACGCGGCCTCTGGCGGAAAAGTCCAAGAGGGCATGGATCGATATTGAACCAAGGACCCGTGAAAAACCTTCTGACCATACCTTTCTTGTTGCGGAGTTTGACGTCTGAAGCCCATCCGGAAATCAAAGATTTTCGGATGAAGCGGTCAGCGATCAGCGATAAGCATTCGGTTTTTTTGAAGTTGATTGAAGACCTTTAATAGTAAAATCGTATGAATCTAAGGTGGATTAAACAATCAAAAAAGGTTCGCTTAACATGATAGCTGAGTGCTGAGTGCAGACCGCTGAGAGCCGAACGCTCCATCCAGATATTCTTATTTCTGGATGGGCATTAAATGGAATTTGAAGGACATTGACTGAAGATCGGACATCGGGCATGGTCCGGCTTTCTTGCCTTGCAGACTTCTCTCCCGTGATAGATCAGGAGATCGGAAAAACGTCTCCACCTGTCTTCGGGTAACAGTTTTTCAATATCTTTCTCGATCTTATCAGGGTCCTGGTTTTTAGTAAGCCCCAATCTCAAGGTGAGCCTCTTGACATGAGTATCCACCACAACTACCGGGATATCGAAGACAGCGCCTATTACGCAATTTGCTGTTTTTCGTCCAACGCCCGGTAATTTTAACATCTCTTCCATGGTGGAGGGGACCTCTCCTCCATAAAGATCCAATAGCCCTATAGCACAGCCTTTTATTGATTTGGACTTATTTCTGAAAAAACCGGTGGGCCTGATGGCTTCCTCAAGTTCAGCTATGGGCACATTGATAAAATCCTCAGGCCTCTTATATTTCTTAAAAAGGATATTGGTCACCTGGTTTACACGCTCATCAGTGCACTGGGCTGAGAGGATAGTCGATATGAGTAGTTGAAAAGGGGTTCGATATATAAGCGCGGTCTTTTTACGATTGTACAAAGGGTCCAATGTTTCAAAGACGGCTTTTGCCGTATCCATTTTCTTTTTCAAACCTTTCATGTCATCCTTCCCTTATTATGGTTTAACTCATCAATATCTGTGCCAGATATAATGGGTCTCGAATCGGATCAATATAATAAAGAGTGTCCCAAATGACAACCTCCCTCAGTGCCCCAAGTCCACCATCAAGGCATCATCTGTCCCGCTCCGAGCGGGATTTCGCGGCCTCAACTTGCAGACATCTAATACATTGCTGGTGATCAGGTTTTATGCATAATCTATTGCTATGATACCCGATTCCAAAATGAGACGGTTGATTTTGGGTGCCGCAGAAGATTTTTATAGCCCCGGTTTTATAAAGGAGCCCATAAGAGGGGAAAATCGATATTGATGCAATTGAGACATAAAAGAAAATATTCGAATAATTATGAAAAAGTATGAGTAATAAGACAAAATTATTGTTAAGGCTTAAAAATTGTGGCATTATATATATTCTTAAGAAGGAAGAGGATATTATGTCGTTGTGTTGATGTCGGGGTCCTTTACTAGAGATCTTTATTGGAAAGAACTGATGGAATTTGGAAAGAGACATAAAATATTAAGAAATTTATCAATAAACTTTTGTAGTATCTCATCTATTCTGCTGGCATTTATATTCGCAGTGATCGTCCCTGTTTGGGCAATAGCGGGCAAGCAGGAGAAAGGTCCTGCACATATCTCGCTTCACGGGAAAAAGGGAAAGGAGGCTGAAATGACAGATACAGACCGATTGAATAATCAAGAGGGTGAATATCTCCTATCTGTGGCAAGAAAGACCATTGAAGGAAAGCTTTTTAATAAAAAGTATCAGGACGAATCATATCTGTCGCCCAAGTTTTCCGAACAGCGTGGAACCTTTGTTACCCTCACAATCGATAAAAACCTTAGGGGTTGTATCGGACACATCATCCCGCAGGAGACATTGATAGAAGGGATCAGGGTCAACGCGATTAACGCCGCATTCCGTGATCCGCGGTTCAGGCCCCTCACTAAAGAGGAATGGGAAAAGGTAAAGATTGAGGTCAGTATATTGACGGAGCCTAAGCCCCTATCCTATTCCGATGCTGATGACCTCTTGAATAAACTTCGGCCCGGCATTGATGGTGTTATCATAAAAAAAGGAATATATCATGCCACTTTTCTACCCCAGGTATGGGAACAACTTCCTGATAAAAAGGAGTTCTTGATTCACCTCTGTGTCAAGGCTGGTCTGGATGGATATACATGGAAGAAAGATGAGATTGAAGTCTATACCTATCAGGCTCAGGCATTTGAGGAACATTGAGTATTGATAAATGAAAGGCGTCTCATAGTATGGTCCATAATTGGTACAGGCATATCCTCCATCACTGTGCAGCTTGTTACTATCCGGGAGTTCCTGTCTCAGTTTCACGGCAACGAAATCACCATATCTTTGGTCCTTTTCAGCTGGTTGTTGTTAACCGGACTTGGAAGCCTTGCAGCAAAATTTTTTAAACTATCCTCCCTTACGTTATATGCCCTGCTCACTCTATTGATTGCCCTCTGGCCGCTCCCCCAGGTTATTTTGATTAGGGGTCTTAGGGAATACATATTTATTCATGGAGTATCTCCCGGATTCTATCAGATCTTTTTTTATATCATTGCCACAACAGCTCTATACTGCCTCCTGGTCGGTTTTATCCTCCCATACGCCTTAACGGTGTTGACCGCCCATCGACTTCATTTCACGTCCGGTGATCTCTATATCACTGACAGCGTGGGGGATATTATGGGCGGAATACTGTTTAGTTTTATTCTTGTCTACTGGATGAAGCCCTTTAAGACCATAGCCCTTACCTCCAGTCTGCTGATTATAACAGCCTTTCTCATCATGATTAATTCACGGAGATATGGTCTTTTAATTGGTTCAGTTCTATTAACATCTCTTTTCTATGTCTACGCCTTGAATGGTAATTTTGAGACATCCGCCTTGTCCGGACAATATGGTGATATCGTTAGATACTTGGAGTCGCCCTACGGACGGATAGTGGTTACCCGGGAAGGTCCGCAGCACACATTCTGGGAGTCCGGTCAACCCCTTTACTCTGATGCCAATGTCATAAACAGCGAGGAGAAGATTCATTATCCCATGAGCCAGTTGGACAGAGTGGAGAATGTGCTCCTGGTTTCCGGAGGGCTTGGTGAAACCCTTGATGAGGTTTCAAAATATAGCCCGAAGCATGTCGATTATGTAGAGCTTAATCCCTTTCTGACAGGAGTTGCGCAGGAACTCGGATTTTTAAAAAACCTGGATTTCCTAACCATTAAAAACATGGATGCAAGGAGTTATATCAAGAAGACAAATCAGAGATACGATGCCATTATTATTGACCTTCCGGATCCGGGCACTTTCCAGATAAACCGGTTTTTTACCAGCGAATTTTTTTCTCTCACAAAAAGGATCCTGTCTGAGGGAGGTGTCCTCTCTTTTGGCATTCAATATTCTCCCAACTATCTAAGTGATATCAGAAAACAGAAGCTTTCCACTCTATACAATACAGCTCAATTGTATTTTCAGAACGTTATGATTATTCCAGGTGGAGAAGCTTATTTCCTGTGTCGTGATAGGGAGATGACAACAGATATACCTGACAGGTTAAGGATGAAGTCTATCGTGACAGAATATATCTCAGGCTTTTATTATGGTAATATCACGGAGGAAAGGATCAAGCTGCTTCGAGAAGGCATCGATAGAGGGGAATATATCAACACCGATTATGAGCCGAGGATGATAAATATTATCTTTAAAGAATGGTTTTTCAAGCACGGGACTTCACCCCGGGCCTTTCTCCTAATTCTCCTGGCCCTCACTGCAATCTATATGATGTCTTTGAAAAGAGAAGAGTATGTCCTTTTCTCCACTGGATTGGCTACCATGGGGGTAGAAATGCTGGTTGTATTCACATTTCAGGTGACCTACGGCTATATCTACTTAAAAATCGGTGCCATTATAACCGTCTTTTTATTGGGACTATTGCCAGGGGCTGCAATAGGGAATCTTTATAGAGGGAAAAATATAATTCGTCTTATGTGCTCAGAGATCATCCTTTTGTGCCTGTTATTGATATTTTTTATATGGATCAGCTTTATTAAAGGTGAACTTCCCCAGTTCTATTTCCTCGCATACTGTTTTATCTTCTCCTTTTTTTGCGGGTTTCAGTTTCCTGTTGCCGCGGGGATTATAGGCGAAAAGAGAAGCCCGGCAGCAGGTTGCCTGGCAGCCGATCTTTCGGGAGCTGCTGTGGGCACCCTTGTTACGGGAACACTTTTAATCCCTTTACTGGGTATTCAATCCGCAATTATCTTTCTGATATTAATTAAGATATCAAGCAGCATGATCGTCCTGTTATCAAGGAAAAAGAGGCTATGAGAATGCCCCTTTCAGACACTGTAAATGGTCTATTGCCTATTCATGATGTTTCCTTAAAATAATTGGTAACGTTTAAAAGTGATGGCATGGATATTTAAACCGGGTAAAATAAAAGTCAGCCTGATCTCCGGTCATGCCAATCTTTTCAAGACGATATCTATTCCGCTCTTTGCCTGTAGTCTGATTTTTAAGGGTTTAAAAAAAAAGATTTTCCCAATTATAACGGGACATTCTGCAATCGTTCCCGGGCGTAAACCCTTAAAATCAGACTACTTCAATGTTTAGGCGGAACTTTTTTTTGAGATATCGTCTTGAAAAGACCGGCATAACCTTTGATATGAAAAGATCATATGCCATCACTTTTGAACGGTACCAAATAATTAGGATTTTATGTCCATTTTTTCTTGACACGCGTAAAAGTTTCGTTATAAAAACGGACCTTGTTAAAAAATGCACAAAGTCTATGTAGTTAAGAGAGCATTTTATGTTGTAAGAATTCATGTTCTAATAATATAGTTATTGGAAGCGATCAAAATTTACTGAAAAAGAGTTTTTATAATCTAATTAAAACCGCGTTATTTGTGAAAGGAGGTGCGAAAAGAGGGTTTTTTTGATATTGAGTATTTAATTTTTTCTAACTTGTTAATCCTAGGAGGTATAATAATGCCAAGTTTTGTAATTACAGAGAAATGTGATGGTTGCAAAGGGCAGGACAAGACCGCTTGCATGTATATCTGCCCAAACGACCTGATGGTCTTGGACAAGGACAGGATGAAGGCCTATAACCAGGAACCAGCCATGTGTTGGGAATGTTATAATTGTGTCAAGATCTGCCCCCAGCAGGCTATGGACGTCAGGGGTTATGCCGATTTCTGTCCTGTTGGCGCAAGCGTTGTTCCCCTCAGGGGTTCCGAAGACATCATGTGGACTGTCAAGTTTCGTGACGGTGGCGTGAAAAGATTTAAATTCCCCATCAGGAGCAATGAAGAGGGATCTGCTCCCCCGGATGGTGGGTTTGGTTTCGGCCCCGGAACTCTTGATGACCAGTTATTGGCCACAGAGCCGGCTTCATTAAGGGCGGATAAGCTCTGGACACTTGGGGACTAAAAAGAGGAGGTAATATATTATGCAAGAATTCGCAACAAAAGAGATTACCACTGATGTTTTAATTATAGGTGGTGGAATGGCCGCAACCGGTTCGGCAGTTGAGGCCGCATACTGGGGCAAACAGAATGGTCAGAAAGTAACGGTTGTTGACAAGGCAGCCTTTGATCGCAGCGGCGCTGTGGCAATGGGTCTTTCCGCCATCAACCAGTACACCGGTGAAAACTCACCCATCGATTACCTTAGCTACGTACAGCAGGATCTTATGGGCCTCTGCCGTCAGGACCTTGTTATGGATATCGCACGTCACGTTAGCGGTTCCGTGCATATGTTTGAAGGTTTCGGCCTTCCCATATGGAAAGACGCTGAGGGCAACTATGTCCATGAGGGCCGCTGGCAGCTCATGATCAATGGCGAGTCCTATAAGCTTATCCTTGCCGAGGCGGCAAAGAATGCTATCGCTACCCTGGGTGATGACGGTGAGATTATTGAGAGGGTTTTTGTTACAGAGCTTCTTATGGACAAGAACGATAAAAACAGGGTCGCAGGCGCTGTTGGTATCGATATAAGGGAACCCTATGACTTTTACGTATTCAAGTGCAAGGTAGCAATAGTTGCATGCGGTGGCGCAGTACATGTGTTCAGGCCCAGGTCAACCGGTGAGGGTCTTGGTCGCGCCTGGTATCCGCCATGGCAGTCCGGATCAACATCCGCTCTGATGCAGAAGGCCGGCGCTGAGATGACATCACAGGAAGTTATCTTTATTCCCGCAAGGTTTAAAGACGGTTATGGCCCTGTTGGAGCATGGTTCCTGCTTTTCAAGGCAGCCGCGACCACGGCAAGCGGTGTTAACTACATGGAAGAGGGTTTCAAGGAAGGCGGAGAGCTCCACAACTGGCTCCCGTACGGCGCTGTGAAGCCTATCCCGACCTGTCTGAGGAACCATCTCATGATGAAGGCGATATATGAGAAAGGTGACGGTCCGATCTTGATGCAGACCGCTGACGCTATTGAGAGAATCGCGTCCGAGGCGCCGGATGAGAAGGCCAAGAAGAAGAAAATGAAAGAGCTAGAGGCCGAGGCATGGGAAGATTTCCTGGATATGACCATCAGCCAGGCAATCCTGTGGGCATCCAAGAATGTCTATCCTGAGAAGCAGCCTTCTGAGATCGCTCCTTCAGAGCCCTACTTCATCGGTTCGCATTCAGGAGCTTCCGGCGCATGGTGCTCAGGTCCCGAAGACCTGCAGAACGATGCGTCCAAGAGCGAGTACTTCTGGGGTTATAACCGCATGAGTACGGTCACGGGTATGTTCTCAGCCGGAGACGGTGTTGGTCTGTCAAGTCATAAGTTCTCCTCAGGTTCGTTTACCGAGGGTAGGATTGCTGCCAAGGCAGCCATCAAGTTCTGTGTAGAGAACGCTGATATGCCCGAAGTGGATATGGACAAGGTGTCCTACATTAAGGAGAAGACATATGCTCCGATGAAACTTTATGAGGACAATAAGGGCTACTCTGTCGTTGACGAGAAGAAGGGATATACTTACTCGGAAGAGATCAATCCCAACTACATCGATCCCAAGATGTTCATGTTCAGGATCCAGAAGATCATGGACGAGTATGCGGCGGGATGGGGTTCACAGTACACCTGTAGCGCCATTACCCTGAATATTGCTCTTGACCTTCTCAAATACTGCAGGGAAGACCTCGACAAGGTCGCTGCCAGGGATATCCATGAGCTCATGAGATACTGGGAGAACGTACACAGACTACTCACAGCAGAGGCCCATGTAAGGCATAAGCTGTTCCGCGAAGAGACCAGATGGCCCGGCTACTACTATCGTGCCGACTTCCCGAAGCTCGAGGAAGACGCGTGGGGCAAGGTATTTGTCAACTCCAAGTGGGACGATGAGACCGGTGAGTGGGAAATGATCAAGCGTGATAATATCGACATCATAAAGCTCGGTGAGGTAGTTGGACAGTAATTACGCTTCTTGAACTAAACTTAATCCGCCCCGGGTGCTCAGGTATCCGGGGCGTTTTTTTATGAACAAGATACTGGATGCTGGATACTGGATGCCGCTCTCTCGATCCCGTCTTGCAAAGCGGGGAGATCCCCGGAACGGGATTTCGTTTAACTCAACAAGGCGTCAACGGTGAAGCCGTAGTAACATACTGCGAACCCTTGACAACACAGGAGATGCAGTGTCATCGACTTTCCCTTCGGGTAAATAATATGGCTATTTCCCCTAAATTGCAGGATGCCACTTACAGTGAGTTTCACCAAGACATGGAGAAAGTTAGAAAACGCTGGCTATTATTTTCTTTAAGCCCATATTGCCATATTATTTATGCAACTATAGGGTTTACTACCCCATATACCCTATCCTGCCCTTGATCAGTTCGTTAATATCTTCCTTGTGATTCATCAGGAATGCAATCATCGACTTTGAATGGTCAACCATTTCCCTGATCTTTTTTTCCTTTATCAGTGATGAATCCATCAGCATCCCGTTTTCGTGGAGAAACGCTATGATGGAATCTTCCGCATCCAGTTCGACATCGAATATCTCTTTAAGCCGGAGAATCCAGTCTCCATACTCCTTTGGGTGATCCAGGTGATCCATTGGTATATTTGTCTGTAGCCCTAGTTGAAAGGCGCTTCCGGGGAGAAAACCAGAGCCTCCCAAAAGATCAAGCACATGGGCAAGTTCATGTATCAGGCTTGAATCATGGATGTTTGGGGTAATTGCGATATATAGGTTTTTTTTGTCTGCATCCTCTGTCTTCATGGGATTCACTATGAGACCGGCACACCTGTGGTGTTCATCCCTAAGATTCCCTTTATCAAAGGACTCCATGGCTACATACTTGTCAAAATCGATAAATTTTATGCCTGTAAAATCCGAAGCCCCGGTAAGGCCTTTAATATCAATACCTGCTGCCATCTCTTTTGCGCGTCCGTAATCAACCTCTGGAAGGGATGTGATCTTCACAGCCACAGCCGTTTTCATGGCCTCGGTCTCCAGCATATAGAGATCTTCTTCTTTACCGATATGGCAATTTTTAAATTTTTTACCGCTGCCACAGGGGCATGGTTCGTTTCTACCAATCTTCCACATAATATCCTCTTGGAGAGATGAAAAATCGTCTCTTTACTGATCGCTGAACTAATTCAGTCTAATCTGACTGTCTCATATGATGTGAATAAATTACAGGCAGGCTATTTTTCAATGATTGCCTCTTTCAAGTGCTGTCTTGATTTGACGGGAATCGGGCTTGCCAATCCATTACCTGGATCTATCATGTGACGGTATGAAGCTGTCCTATGATAGTTGTTCCACATCCAGTCAAATCCATTTACAAAATAGGAACATTCATCATTAAAGCATATATACAGGAACTCTGTATGCCAGGTTGTACTACCTGCAAAGGGCATTTGAGGTGTTTCCCATTGACTCATTTTTTTACCGCAGTGCTCACAGATTGGAGCCTCTGTAACCTTTAACATAAGATCCTCCATAATATTTTATGTCTAACATCATAAGCATTTGGTGTGGTTAATCAAGCGATAAAATCACCTGCAGTCTAATAATTTTTGCATCTTGAAGTTACCAGAAGCGTGGTTTTGAAATAATTTATTTAAAATAACTTGCATTATTGGGACTATATATGATAAATCATGTGAAATTTTGCACAAAATCGGTTTTATTCCGATTTGAAAGCTCCGCCCTTTGATCCGGGTCAGAGTTAATGGCTTTTGCCAAAGGTTATTGAGGAGTCTTGGAACATATGAGAAACGGAAAGCCGGGGATAGACCTGAGCCCCGACTCCTTTTTCGTGGACATATATCTTTTCCATCACCTCGCCACAATATGACTCTATGCTCACCCTAAAAAATAAGGGCTACAGGTACGTGCCCAGGCTACTTCATTTGCGTGGCAGGATGTAATGTATAGCCCTCTGGGCGGATTTCTTTATGATTAATATTATCAGGAGGACTAATCAATGGCAGATGAAAGAGATATCATGGAAGTGGACGTACTTTTCGTTGGCGGTGGTGTGGCCAACCTTAGCGGCGCCCTCCATCTTGCAAATCTGATAAAGAAACATAATGAAGATGGAAGAGGAAAGACGTTAGACGAGGTAATGATAGCAGTACTGGAGAAAGGCGCCTATCCCGGTGCACATGGTATTTCAGGCGCTGTCATGAATCCGGTTGCCTTAAAAGACCTTGTCCCTGATTTTTTGGAGAAGGGCGCCCCTATTGAGGGTGAGGTCAATAAGGAGTCTTTCTATTATTTGACAAAGGGTGGAAAGATAAAGTCTCCTATTATCCCGCCTCCTATGAATAATCACGGAAACTACGTTATATCCATGTCCAGGATGAATGAATGGATGGGAGAACAGGTTGAAGGGGCCGGAGTAGATATATTCCCCGGTTTTGCAGGGACCGAGGTCCTGTATGACGGTGACAGGGTTATTGGAGTGAGGACCGGTGACAAGGGGATTGATGCGGAAGGGAGCAGGAAACCTAATTTTGAGCCCGGTATCGATCTGCATGCAAAAGTGACCGTCTTCGGAGAGGGTTCCAGAGGCAGCCTTGCCAAGACCGTCATTGAGAAGTTTAACCTGGATAAAGATAAGAATCCGCAGAGTTTTGAGGTGGGTGTGAAAGAGGTCTGGGAGATCCCTGAGGGCGGAATCCAGCCAGGAGAGATCATACACACCATGGGATACCCCCTTAAAAGCGATGTCTTTGGTGGCAGTTTTATCTATGGCATGAAGAATAATATGATATGCTTGGGTCTTATGACCAGCCTGGACTACGCTGATCCGTGTATGGATCCCCATCGTGAATTCCAGAAATTCAAAAAGCATCCCTTTATCGCCGGCCTGCTGAAGGACGGGAAACTCTCCCAGTATGGTGCGAAGACTGCCCCTGTAGGCGGTTATTTTTCTGTCCCCAAACTGACGTTCCCCGGCGGACTGATTGTGGGTGATTCTGCAAATCTCTTTCACTCAATGAAGATCAAGGGCGTACACCTTGCCATGAGATCAGGAATGCTGGCAGCTGAGACTATCTTTAAGTGCCTTGTAAGGGACGATTTTTCAGAGGAGCAGCTTGAAGGCTACAGGGATTTGATGGCTAAAAGCGATGAAGTAAATGATATATATAAGATCCGTAATTTCCATCAGGCCTTTGAGGGCGGCTTGTACAAGGGGATGATGATAGCAGGTATTCAGTTTGTCCTTGGCGGAAGCATCCTCAAGTCACGCGTTGAATCCAAATCCGATCATGTACACATGAAGAGTGTTGAAAAATACTATGGTACAGATTCACCTTCAGATGATAAGAAGGGTGACATCAAATACGATGGTGAATTTACCTATGACAAAGAGACGGATGTATACTACTCAGGTGCGACCCATGAGGAGGATCAGCCGGCCCATCTTCAGATAAAGAACCTTGACATCTGCTACAATCAGTGCGTGAAGGAGTATCAGAACCCGTGTGTAAGGTTCTGTCCTGCAAACGTCTATGAGATGGAGACAGATGAGGAGACCGGGAAACGCAATATGAAACTGAATTTTTCAAACTGCGTCCATTGCAAGACATGTGATGTGAAAGATCCTTACGAAAATATCGTGTGGGTACCGCCTGAGGGAGGCGGAGGCCCCAAGTATACGATGATGTAGATCTCAATTTCATGGGGATTTGATTTTTTATTTGCATTCAAACGCCACATTATATATATAAGGCCAACCCAAAATTAAGATTTGCCGGGGTCAGGCCTGACCCCTCACGAGGAGGATGAGCATGGCAAACACAGAGACCCAGAGTATCCTGGTGGTCGGCGGTGGCATGAGCGGCCTTACTGCCGCTATTGAAGCAGCTGAAGCAGGCTACGATACCTATATAGTGGAGAAGAATCCTTATCTGGGAGGAAGAGTAGCTCAGCTTCATCAGTACTTTCCCAAGTTGTGCCCCCCTTACTGCGGGCTGGAGATCAATTTTCGTCGCATCAAGCAGAATCCCAGGATTCGTTTTTTTACCATGGCTGAAGTGGAGAGCATCTCGGGCGAGGAAGGGAATTTTGATGTTACAATCAGGTTGAATCCCCGTTATGTCAATGAGAAATGCACTGCTTGCGGTAAATGCGCCGAAGCTATCGATATGGAGATCGAGAATCCATTCAACTTTGGCATGGACAAGATCAAGGCGGCCTATCTGCCCCATGACATGGCCTTCCCAATGCGGTATGTCCTGGATCCGGCTCTGGTCAAAGGCGGTGATGTCCAAAAGGCCAAGGACGCGTGTCCATATGACGCAATTGAGCCGGAAATGGAATCCAAGACCATGGATCTGAAGGTAGGTTCCATTGTCTGGGCAACAGGCTGGCAACCCTATGATGCGTCCAAGCTGGATACCTATGGATTTGAGCTATACCCTGATGTAATCACCAATGTCATGATGGAGCGATTGGCCTCGTGGACCGGACCGACACAGGGTAAGATCGTTCGTCCGTCAGACGGCGAGGCTCCTGAGACGGTCGCCTTTGTCCAGTGCGCAGGTTCCCGGGATGATAATCATCTTCCTTTCTGCTCCGGCATATGCTGCCTGGCATCCATGAAGCAGGCCACGTACGTGCGCGAGCAGTATCCGGAAGCCAAGATCATGATCTTCTATATTGATGTGCGGGCAACGGACCGCCTGGAAGATTTTTATACAAAGGTCAAAGAGGACGAAAAGATCCAATTTATCAAGGGTAAAGTGGCTAAGATCACCAGGGATGAGAACGGGAAAGGCGTTACATTACGTGTGGAAGATACAACGACTGAGGAGTTGCTTGAGATATCAGCAGATCTGGTAGTGCTGGCAACGGGAATGCAGCCCAATACATCGGCGTTTCCTCTGCCCATCCAGGTCCCTTATGATGATTATGGGTTCATGGCCTCCGAGGATACCATACCTGGAATCTATGCTGCCGGTTGTACGAGAACACCCACTTTTGTCACTGAGGTTGTCCAGGATGGCACGGCAGCAGCCCTAAAAGCGATTCAATCCGTTGTGAGGAGGTAACTCAATGGAAAAAAAGATTTCAGTCTATATTTGCTCGGGATGCGGTATCGGAGATTCCCTTGATATTGAACAGTTGGAAAAGGTGGCCACAGACGGAGGCAGCGCGCCCATATGTCGTAATCATCCCAACCTGTGCAGTCAGGAAGGTGTTGAACTCATCAAGAATGATATGAACAATGAGGGTGCCAATTGCCTGATTATCGCGGCCTGTTCCCATAGGGTAATGTATGATGCCTTCAACTTTGAGGGCTGCATCCTGGATCGGGTCAACATCCGGGAACAGGTGGTATGGTGCCAGAAACCCGGTGATGAGGACACCCAGATGATGGCGGAGGACTACCTCCGTATGGCCATAGCCAAGGTAGGCAAGATGGAACTGCCGGAGCCTTTCAAGCCGGAAGAGGAGATATCCAAGGATATCCTGGTGGTTGGAGGCGGTTTAACCGGATTGACTGCCGCCCGTGATGCCGCAAAGGCGGGTCGTTCGGTGGTGTTGGTGGAGAAGGAGCCTGAACTGGGCGGTTTCATGAAAAAGGTGAATCAGACTATCACCTTTCCCTATCTGGATATAAAGGATAATGACCTGGAGGAACTGATTGAAGCGGTCAACCAGGACGAGAAAATAAAAATATATAAAGGGGCTACGGTAGAAAAGACGGCCGGAAGTCCCGGTGTGTTCCAGGTCACTATCAAGCAGAATGGATCAACTGCGGAGCACAGTATAGGAGCTATTGTCCTTGCTGCAGGCTGGCGCCCCTATGATCCTGAAAAGCTGGATGACGATCTGGGGTTCGGCGCATCTCCGAATGTGATCACCAATATCATGTTTGAAGAGATGAACGGGGACGGCAAGATCACGCGGCCTAGTGACGGGCAGGAAGCAAAGAATGTCGCCTTCCTCCAATGCGCTGGACAGAGAGATCCAAACCACATTCCTTATTGTTCATCCGTATGCTGTATCACTGCACTTAAGCAGGCTTTGCAGGTCAAGACCCAGGATCCGGATGCCAATGTCTTTATGGTCTATAAGGAGATGAGGACGGCAGGGCAGGCAGAGGATCTGTACCGTAAGGCACAGGAGGCTGGTGTCATCTTTATCAGGTGCCAGTCGCCCAAGGTCAAGGCCGATGAAGCATCTCTTGTTGTGGAGGCGCTCGATGAACTCCTGGGAGAAGAGGTCCTGATGGATGAGCTGGACATGGTTGTCCTGGCCACTGGGATGATCCCGGAGACCGCGTTTGGAGAAGATATAGTAAAAGAGGCCAAAGAAGAGGAAGAAGATAAGGCGGATAAGAAGGAAGAGGAACTTGAAGATGTCCCCGTGGACGTGATCAGGCGTTCCAATATCCTGAATCTGGAATACCGACAGGGTCCTGAGCTTCCGGCCCTCCGGCATGACTTCCCTGATTCTCATTTTATCTGTTTCCCGTACGAGTCCCGACGGACCGGTATATATGTCGCTGGTTGCGTGCACCGTCCCATGGGAATCCAGACCGCGAAAGAGGATGCGGCCGGCGCCGTTATGAAGGCCATTCAGTGTATTGAGCTGACCTCACAGGGCGCCGCGGTACATCCGCGGGCCGGAGACATGAGCTTTCCGGAATTTGCAATGCAGCGTTGTACCCAGTGTAAACGCTGTACTGTTGAATGTCCCTTTGGCGCAATCAATGAGGACGAAGAGTTCAATCCGTTGCCGCATCCAACACGATGCCGGCGTTGCGGGGTCTGTATGGGGGCCTGCCCGGAACGAATCATTTCCTTTAAGAACTATTCGATCGGTATGATAGGAGATATGGTCAAGGCGATAGATGTGCCCGAAGAGGACGAGGAGAAACCCCGTATCCTGGTGCTGGCCTGTGAGAACGATGCCTATGCAGCCCTTGATATGGCAGGGCTCCACCGTATGAACTACAATGCCTGGGTAAGGGTTATCCCCCTCAGATGTCTGGGTTCATTGAATCTGATCTGGATCGCGGACTCCCTTTCAAAGGGCATTGACGGTATCATTCTGTTGGGCTGTAAACATGGTGATGATTACCAGTGTCATTTTATCAAGGGAAGTGAATTGGCTGATATCCGGCTGAGTAAGGTCTCTGAGACACTGGAGAGGTTAGCGTTAGAATCGGAACGGGTACGTTTTGAAACAGTATCTATTACCGATTATGATAAATTACCAGCCCTGTTGGATGAGTTTGCGGAAAATATTGACGAAATCGGCCCCAATCCATTCAAGGGATGGTAAGGGGGCTTCAATCTGATAGCTCTTTAAATTAGATATCATTTATAAGCTTGGAGCTATGAGCTGATCAAAAGTAGAGGTTATCAGGAGGGATTAGTATGAGTGTCAAAGTTGACCCGAATCTGATGAAGGATCTAGAGGCATTTGGCCTGAAAGACGCCAACAAATGTATGCAATGCGGTAATTGCACTGCGGTGTGTCCTCTTTCCGAGCAGGACAACACCTTTCCAAGAAGATTGATCAAGTACGCGCAGATGGGACTAACTGATAAGATCTTGAAAAGTCCTGAGCCCTGGCTGTGCTATTATTGCGGGGATTGCTCTGATACCTGTCCGCGGGGCGCGGAGCCCGGTGAGACGATGATGGCTATGCGTCGCTACCTTACATCCAGATATGACTGGACGGGTTTTTCCAGGAAATTCTATACCTCAGAGATATTTGAGATTGTTGCCGTTGCCATTGTTGCAATACTTATCGGATTGGCCCTGTGGATCTTTCATGCAAGTAATCCCAATATGGAACATGCGCATCTCAACTCGGTATGGCCTGCGTCTGCCATAGAGATCGCCGATCTTGTTATGGCGGCGGTTCTTACCATCTTACTATTGAGTAATACTTACCGCTGCTTCAGTTTTATCATGGGGGATCTTAAGTTTAAGATTCCTCTTGGGATCTATATCAGAAACGGCTGGGAGCTTGTTACACATTTCATTACCCAGAAGAGATTCGGCGATTGTACTGACAAGATGCAATGGTTTGTCCACCTCCTGATAATGACCGGTTACAGCACGGTTTTCATGCTTGTGGCGGTCTTCCTGGCAGGCGGACTGCACGTGGTGGGTCTTTCCTGGGAAGGGATAATGTTCCAGCGTGACGTGATTTACCCGATCCTGCATCCCATGCGACTTTTGGGTTACTATGCCACTTTTGCAATCTTATACGGCACCACCTACGCAATTATCGGTAGGCTTAAAAAATCCAAGGCCCCGTATAAGAGTTCGCACGGCACGGATTGGATGTTCCTGATTCTTTTACAGCTGACTACCCTTACTGGGATCTTTATCCATTTCACGAGGCTGTTGGATTGGCCCTTGACCACCTATATACTTTATGTGATTCATCTCATGGTTGCCGTTCCCATGCTTGTGCTGGAGGTGCCTTTTGCAAAATGGGCGCACCTTGCCTTCAGGCCTGTGGCGGTCTTTCTCGTTAAGGTAAAAGAGGCGTATAAGAAGGAACTGGAACAGTTTGCCTAAGACGATAGGTCTCTGAGACTTTCCTGACGTCAAGAACCAGATCTCCGGGGTAGCTCCTGAAAGGTCTGGTTTTTTATTTCCATGGGGCAGGGTATAAACCTTCGCCTTTAGGCGGAAATGTCTTCAGCAATTATTTCCCTGTCCAATATTTTTGTGTATATTGTTCTCCAAAAACATATTGGAGG